>JALWNF010000181.1 GCA_026995985.1 Campylobacteraceae bacterium | reverse complement strand
GTTAAATTCATTTCACCATTAAACTGTTCTACTGTTAGTTTTATCAAGTTGTACCCGAATCCTTGTTGTAGTTTGTCTAAATCAATATCTACTCCATTATCACAATAAATAAGCCTGTAACCCTCTTCTAATTTCTCAAAAGAGAGAGTTATTTTTATTATCCCATCTTTAGCTTTTACATATTTTATAGAGTTGGTAACCATTTCATTTAGCATAATGCCAAATTGAATCATACTACTCATAGTTAGAGAAATTTCATCTATTTCACAATTTGCTTTTACCTTTTCTGTAGAACTTTCACTATGTATTATATTTATAATTAACTTATCGATATACTTTTTTATATTTAGGCTATCTTTTCTATCATTTTTATATAGTACTTCATGTAGTGCAGCCATAGATTCAATTCGCCCTCGACTTCCTGCTAAAGCCTCTTTGACAATGGGGCTTTTACTTTTTTGTTCTTGCAATCCTAAAATAGATGCCATTAAGTTCAAATTATTTTTAACACGGTGATGAATCTCTTTTAAAAGCAACTTATTTTGTTGATTTGAACACTCCAATCGATTAATAGATTCCGTTATACCTAAGTGATATAAAAAACCATAAATTATAATAAATCCATGTGCCATAAAATAGGCAAACATATATTTAAAATTGTGCAAAAAGAGATGATTTGGATATTGGAAATAAAAATATACAAGCATAGAAACAAGTACAAAATAGTAAAGAGTTAAATTTATAATAATTCTTCTTAATGGCATAGAAACAAATGCAATAATGGGAATTAAAAGTGCAAAAACCAAGTCAAAATCTACTTTATTAGAGTATAAAAAAGCAAGTTCAGAAACAGTAGAGAGCCAAAAAAGTATTGTTGCAGATTGCTCTATTTTTTTGAGTCTAAAACTATATCTATAAATCAAATATGTAGATATAGTATAAAATAGATCAATAAATACATCATAGCTATTCCTAAGTGCATCTACAATAGTTCCTACTATACCAAGAACTATAATAGAGATAAATGAACCATATACAAATAACTCTTTATAGTGTAGCTGCCTTAACTTATTTATTAACATAATATACTGCCATAAAATCTGATAAAATCCTTTTCTAATATAATAATAGATATTTTATCAAAATTTTATGACATAAATCAAAAATATAGCTATTTAACCTTTTGTTTAGAAAACTCTACTGTAGAACTCTTTGTTGCAAAGGTAAAAATTTCACTTAACAGCAGCATTTTACCTTTTAAAATATCACCAAGTTTAGTGTCGCTCATTACAGCTTGTGCATCAACATTTGTTGCATTATCGCCATCCCATACACTACTAAATTCACTAATTGCAGATAGTTTTGGTAGATCAAAAACATCATCACTTTCTAAATATTTTTTAGATAAAAATAGTGTGTAGTGCTGATTTGCCCCACTTTTCATATCTATAATGAATAGTTCTAAATCTGGACTATTAGAGTTTGCTAAATAGTGACTCAATCCACTAATTTGTCCACTATTTTGATAAGCAAGTTGTGTTAATGCATTAATATGAGTTAGATCTTGTGCCCCAATATCCGCTTTTGTCATTGAATTAACAGGTTCGGTTTTTAATCTAACTTTATTACCTGTATTGTCTTTACCAACTAACGCATAGATGTCATCACTATCTTGCGTACAGTTAGGGTAATACCATTTCCCTCCATTGCTAGATGTAAAGTATGTATTACCTTTGCTAATATATACAATTCTAAAATTAGCTCCTGCATTAAAATTTTTACTCTTTATGGAGCAACTGTTAGTATTATTCATAGATACATTTAAAGTTTTATTTTGGTTTAGATTTATAGCTCTTTTAATGTAAAATCTAGCAGGTACTGAAGCACTATCAAGTGATACAGCTATTAAGTCATATATACCTTGTTCTATAGTATAGTTATAGCTGTAAGGTGCACTATTTTCAAATGCCCACTTTGTTCCAATAGCTGTTATAAAGCCTTTTAATGGTGGTGCAGTAACTGTATCATCTAAATTACCATTAATTTTTTTATTCAATACTAAAGTTAATTTTGAACATTTAAATTAATCACCGCACCAAATAACTAACTTAAACTTTGATGCTGCAATTTCGTTCAAAGGCAAGGCAGATTTTTGCAGGACTAGCCGGAGGCTAATTCAAGAAAATCTAACGCAGTATTTGGACGAAAGTGCTGCACCCTTCGGGGATAAAGAGACGGGGCAATCTGCACATAAAAAAATCTTTGCATTAGCTTTGGCTAGTCCTGCAGATTTTTTTATGCACATTTCACCCCGTCTCTTTATCTCAAAGTTTGAGTTAGTTACTTGGTGCGGTGATAATATCACCATCATCTTTAGATAGTGCAAAGAGATAAGATGTTTTAGTCGAACACTTTAGAGCTACCATAAACTTATCATCTCTATTGACCATATACTCTCTTAAGCCATCTGCTGCAGGAGCACCGCTATTTACATCTATACTCTTCCAGTCACCATTTTTTGATTTATATGCTATTGCTTTAGCATTGGTATCGATTGCTAATTTAGAAGCTGTAGTAGTACTTACTCCCCCTCCACATCCAATATATAAAAATACCGAGGCTACAAGAGCCCAAAACTTAATCTGTTTCATAATAACCTCCTTTAAGTTATCTTACTCTTTTAGTATATCACTTAATAGTGACAAAATTGTTACAAAGTATTAAAAGGGAGGAAATTAAGAGAGGTAAGATTAAGGGTAATGAAGGCACTCTAAAAGGTTGCTAATCGCTAATACAAGTTTTTAGATTTTGTTTATAACTCTATAACAAATTCAAACAACTCTTTAATCTCCTGTTCGTGAGATATTAAGAATATTTGGCGGTAGTTTTCACTGATTTTGTTAAAACTCTCCATAATTGCGTAGCGTCGCTCTTCGTCTTGGCTTCCG
>JALWNF010000180.1 GCA_026995985.1 Campylobacteraceae bacterium | reverse complement strand
TCTCATCTCGCAACTCATCAATCTTGACTGCTGTTATGGCATCTAAGCTACTACTTTTATTGGTAGCAAACTCTATAAACTGTTGTTGTAAATCACTATCTTTTAGTAGTAGTTGCTCTAAAAAATCTAGTTTTTTACTTTTCTCTATCTCGTTATATATATTTTTAAAATCTTTTTCCATTTTATCTATTCTCTATTAACATTATTTAACAATAGCATTTTAAGTAGATAAACTTAAATTGAGTTTTATGACTACAAATATAACACCCCCTAAGCCAAAACAGTCCGTCTATTACACCTCTCCAATTCAGCCTTTAGACGCTCTATCTCCTTCTTCAAAAGCTCATTCTCCTCTTCAAGAGTTAACTTTTGAGATGAGTTTTCTATGATGTTTTCACTCACCCTCTTCTCTTGCTCCTCTTCCACAAGTACATACTTAACCTCTTTTCCATCGACCTCTTCAGTTACACTTTTAACATCACCATTGTTGACCATCTTCATAACATTGAAGTAACTTAGTTTATGCAATCTTGCATACTCTCTTAATGTTAGTTTTTTCATCTTAACTACTCCTCTAATATATAATTATGTTATTATTCCATTTTAATATATAATAGAGGATAAAACTTGAAAAAACTGTTTTTAATACTTATTTTTACAGCTATTACTTTTGCAAAAGTTGACGTAATTGTTAGCATTGTACCTCAAAAACTCTTTGTCAATAAGATTGGTGGAGATAAGGTTGATGTTACAGTTATGGTAGAGAATGGAGCTTCTCCTCACACCTACACACCAAAACCATCTCAAATGAAAAAACTAAGCAAGGCAAAGCTCTACCTCGCTATTGGTGTTGAGTTTGAAGAGGTGTGGCTTAGTAAATTTATAAACCAAAACAGAGATATGCTTGTGGTTGATACCTCTAAAGATATAAATAAAACAGCTATGCACCATCATAAACAAGAGGAGCTAGACCCTCATGTGTGGGTTGACCCATTAAATGTAAAAACAGTTGCTAAAAACATATATGAGGCTTTAGTCAAGGTAGACAAAGGCAATGAAAACTACTACAAAACAAACCTAGATAAGTTTTTAAAAGAGATAGATGAACTTGACCAAAATATCAAAAATATTTTAAAAGATACCCCAAAAGGTACAACCTTTATGGTCTTTCACCCTGCTTGGGGATACTTTGCTAAACGTTATGGATTAAAACA
The DNA here is from genome assembly GCA_026995985.1 of Campylobacteraceae bacterium. GTDB lineage: Bacteria > Campylobacterota > Campylobacteria > Campylobacterales > Sulfurovaceae > UBA1140. The sequence goes on along the minus strand of JALWNF010000180.1, from coordinate 1,744 downwards.
GTTAGCTGTTGAGGTAGAGGGTAAATCTCCTAAGATGAAAGCTTTAGTAAAGATTATCGAAAAAGCAAAAAAAGAGAAGGTTCAAGCCATATTTACTCAACCTGAGTTTTCAGATAAAGCCTCAAAGATTATCTCAAAACAGCTAAACATTAGTGTCATAAAAGCCTCAACTCTAGCTGAAAATTGGGGTGAAAATCTGCAAAATTTAGCTAAAGCCATTGTCCATAAAGAGCCTTAAGATGTGCATTATAGAGATAAAAAATCTTAGCTTCTCTTACCAAAAACAAAAGGTCTTAGAAAACATTAACCTCTGTGTTGAAGAGGGAGATTTTTTAGCTATTATTGGTCCAAATGGTGGGGGTAAATCTACTCTACTTAAACTTATATTGGGCATTAACCCTGTCAAAGAGGGGAGTATTAAAATCTTTGGAGAGAAGCCACACAAAAACCTACAAAAGATTGGTTATGTTCCTCAAAATACAAATGTAAATACCGACTTTCCTATTAAGGTTATAGAGGTTGTGTTAATGGGTCACATAGGTACAAAACGCCCTCTTTTTGGGTATGCAGAGGAGGAGAAGCGTTGTGCTTTGGGAGCTTTGGCTCAAGTTGGTATGGAGAGCTATGCTAACGAAAAGATTGGTTCGCTCTCTGGGGGGCAACGTCAACGAGTTATGATTGCTCGTGCGTTGTGTGCCCACCCTAAAGTATTGATTTTAGATGAGCCTACAGCAAGTATAGATGTAGAGGGTCAAAAGCAGATTTATGAGCTACTTAAAGAGTTAAATAGCTACATAACTATTATTGTAGTTAGTCATGACCTCTCTTTTATTATGCAGTATGCCTCTACTGTTGTGCATATTAACAAAACCCTCTCTTTTCATGGTCTAACACAAGAGAGTTTTGCAAAAAATAGTATAAACCAATGCACTAACAAGTTTTGCGAAGTCAACCTCTTTCAAAATCTAAAAACCACACAAGGAGACTCAGATGCTTGAAGCCCTTAGCTATGACTTTGTTCAAAATGCTCTTATGGCAGGTCTTTTAGTCTCTATTGCATCAGGGATTATCGGTTCGCTTATTGTGGTCAATCGTATGGTTTTTTTAGCAGGAGGAATTGCTCATACTGCTTATGGTGGTATTGGGGTTGCTGTCTTTTTTGGGTTGCCTATGTTTCTTGGAGCATCTCTGTTTGCTGTTTTATCTGCACTCATTATTGCCTCTATTACTCTAAAAGAGCGTGAGAGAATGGATACCTTTATAGGTCTTATGTGGGCTGTTGGTATGGCTTTGGGGGTTGTACTAATTGACCTTACTCCTGGTTATCAAGCAGACTTTATGAGCTACCTCTTTGGCTCTATTTTGGCAGTATCTAGCTCCGATTTATGGTTTATGGGTGGGTTGCTGGTGGTTATTCTTTTTATTATGACCTTTTGGTATAGAGATATTTTAGCTGTCTCTTACGATAGCGAATATGCTAATTTAAGAGGGATTAACGTACCCTTTTTCTATACACTCATCTTGGTACTCTCTGCTTTGACCGTGGTAGTTGCTATTAAAGTAGTGGGGCTTATTTTGGTGATTGCCCTGCTTACTATTCCTGTCTATATTGCAGAGAAGCTATCTAATACTCTCTATGTTATGATGATACTCTCTGGTATCTTCTCATCTATTTTTACCCTTGTTGGGCTTTGGTTTTCGTATGAGTATGAGATTGCTTCTGGTGCTTCTATTATTTTAGTTT
>JALWNF010000179.1 GCA_026995985.1 Campylobacteraceae bacterium | reverse complement strand
TTGGGTGTCCGTTTAATTTCCATTATTATACATTTAAAAGAACTAAGATGTAATTAGTAAGTTATGAAAAGTACTATTTTATGGGAAAAGAAATTAAAAGAGTGGTGCGGATGAGAGGACTCGAACCTCCACGCCGTGAAGCACTAGATCCTAAGTCTAGCGTGTATACCAATTTCACCACATCCGCATAGGTGGTACACCCGTCAGGATTCGAACCTGAGACCGCTCGCTTAGAAGGCGAGTGCTCTATCCAGCTGAGCTACGAGTGCATCTAAAATATAATACTTAAATTAAATATAAATGGTACGCTAGAGAGGACTTGAACCCCTAACCCTCAGATCCGAAGTCTGATGCTCTATCCAGTTGAGCCACTAGCGCTTCTTCTTTTGGGCTACTATTTAATGCTACCAATGGGGTAGGCGACGGGGCTCGAACCCGCGACACCCTGTGCCACAAACAGGTGCTCTACCAACTGAACTACGCCTACCATCAATTTTCAATTTAAATACTATATCAAAATTTTAAATATCTAAATGGTCGGAGTGAAAGGACTCGAACCTTCGACCCCCTGGTCCCAAACCAGGTGCGCTACCAGACTGCGCTACACTCCGAAAATACTTTAAAAGATAAAATCTATCTAAAAAAGGAATGCAATTATAGACAAAAAGTTATATTATGTCAAGAGATTGTATAAAGTTTTTTATTTTTTTTCTAAAAAGAGCTTTATTCCCAATTAATTAAAAAAAAATACTTTACAACTATCTAAAAGCTAAAATATTTAATAACAACTAGAAGAGTAAATCTAACTCTTCTAAATCAAAGCACTAAATATTTAGCTTAAATAGATTTTATAAAAAACTACTCCCCTCCCCCTTATTTAAAGAGTAGATTATTTTATTAATTAGATGGAAAACCAAAAATTAATATACGAATATCTTTAGGAAAAGCATACTCATTATCAGGATAATATATCACATAAGAGTTATTATCTGCAAGAATACCACTATAAGCTCCTCTTCTTCCACCATTTGCAATAACTGAATTTACAATAGGACTAATATTGTCTTTACAATAACTATCATCAGGGTTATCTTTACAAAAAGAGTAATAAGCATAGTCATTAGAATGATCAGAATAATTAGCTACAGACTCAGGGTGAGCACTATCATTCATATCAATAACTTCTAATTCAGAATAATTAGAATACTCAGAAGTAGCACCTCCTTCAGTAACATCTTTAATTATATAAATTTTATTATCATTTGAATAGATAACATCTTTGACATTATATATTGAATACATCTTCCAACCACCAATATATGCTTCACCTAAACTATAATAATTCAGTAATATAGGGTGACTAGGACGATTAGGTTTATCAAAACAACTATGTTCAAAATTACTAAAATTATTAAAATCACTTATATCAAGAAGTTCAAAATTGCCATTTTTATAAATTATATAGACTATTTTTTCATCATTTGAGAGAATTATTTTTTTTATTCTGCTTGTTATTTTATCATAAGAACCAAGAAGTTTTGGATTTGCCTTATTGCTTACATCCAGAATTTTTAAACCAAAAGTATCAACTACATAGGCTATTTTGTCATCTTTTGAAAGAGTTATATTTAAAATACTAGTATTTTTATCTATAAAATAAGTACCAAGAAGTTTATTACTTCTTACATCAAAAATTTTTAAATCTCCACTTTCATCTGTCATATATACAGTTTTACCATCATTTGATATACCTTTTTCAGTAGGAAGATTACCTAAAGTTTCAAAAATAATATTTGGAGTAAAATGGCTTAGATCAACAATTGATTTATAAATACCTTTTAAACTATAAGAAGAGTATTGAGCATCTCTAGCTTCTTGCCTAGCAGATAAATAAGCTCTTTTCCCATCATCTGAAAAGGTAAAATTATGAGCCTCATAATATACAGATAATGAACTATCTAATGAACTATCTATATATAAAGAATCAATATATTCTGGATTTAAAACATCACTAATATCAAAAATCTTAATTTTCGATAATTCATCATCATCATCAACTATATAGAGTTTATTGCCATTAATAGTTTTATTATAAGAAGAGTTATATATACCAAAGTCAAAAAGTTTTGGATAACTATTATCTCTTAAATCAAGAACTCCTTCATTTGGTAAATAGGCTATTTTAATTTCATCTGAAATAATTATATTTTTAGCAGATGTAGCATAAGAGCCAAGAACTTTTAAATGTTTACTATCATGTATATCAAAAATCTTTAAAGCTCCATCAACAAGTATATAAGCTATTTCTTCATAATTTGAAAGAGTTAAACTTTTAGCTGAAATATTATAAGAGTTAAGAAGTTTTGGATTTGATTTGTTGCTCACATCAAGAATTGTTAAAGCTGTTTCACCAACAATATAAGCTTTTTTATTATCTTTTGAAAGAATCATATCTAAAGCAGTATTGTTAGTATCATAAGAACTAATTTTTGTAATTTCAGGACATATAGTAGCATCTTTTACAACTATAGTAACACTGTCAGTAGCTCTATTCTCAGCATTATCAATTACTGTAACAGTAAAGGTATGAGTACCAATACTTAAACTATCAAGTGTTAAGTTAGCTTCATCTCCAATTTCATTACCATAGCTATCTACCCAAGAGTAACCAACAATAGCTCCATTGCTACTATTTCCACTTGCATTTAAAGTTATACTCTCTCCAACAGTTATAGTTTGATCTGCTCCTGCATCAGCTGTTACAACTGGTACTCCATTATTTACAGTAACAATCATTGTATCATTAGCTTCATTGCCATTTGCATCTATTACACTCAAAGTAATCTCATGTTGACCACTTTTAGTAATGCTATACCAACGACTAGCACCAGGGCCAATATATCTACTACCTTCATACCACTTATAGCTCAAAGGGGCTTTTCCTGTTCCTGAACCTTTTAAA
>JALWNF010000178.1 GCA_026995985.1 Campylobacteraceae bacterium | reverse complement strand
GCCCCAATGACAAAAGAGCAAGAGGCTCTATTTGCAAAATATACCAAAGAGCTAAAACTCAATAGCGAAGTAGCAAATACTCTAGCAAGAGATGCTCAACTCTCCTCTTTTTATGAAGAGGCTCTAACTACATATAGCAGTCCTGTCAATATTGCTAACTTAGTGACAAATGAGGTAGCAAGAGAGCTAAAAAGTAAATCTGTAGATGAGTTAAAGTTTAAACCAAAAGATATAGCCAATCTTATTAAAATGGTAGATGATGAGACCATCTCAACTAAGATTGCAAAACAGGTCTTTGAAGAGATGAGTAAAAGTGGGCAAGAGCCACAGCAGATTGTTGAGAGTAGAGGACTTGTTCAGATAAGTGACCCTGCTGTTTTGTTACCTATTATCAACGAAGTAATGGCTAAAAACCCTAAGAATGTAGAGAAGTTTAGAGCAGGAAACAGTAAACTCTTTGGTTTCTTTGTGGGAGAGGTTTTAAAGGCAACTAAAGGGAAAGGAAACCCTAAGATGGTTAATGAGTTAATAAAAAAGAGATTATTTTAATTAACTTTAATAGAGATAATATCATTTAACAATAATCTCTAAAGCGTGAGTAGTACGTTTTTCAGGTGGTGGAAGCTCCATAAAATCAAAAGAGTAGATTGAACTTAAGTAGTGTTGAGGATTTTTAGGAGAGTAAAACTCTAACCCCTCAAACTCTATTTTTGATAGAGGAAATACCTCATCTATATCAAACCATGCTGCTATATCTGGCATCTCCCCACCATAAATAATCTTTAAATCACTTTTATCCCACCCTTGATGTAAAAGATAGAGAGATTTTAGTAACGTCTCTCTTATTTGAGGAGCATCTTTTCCACTAGAGTTATGTAAGCTTACAGCAGAGACAGAGCGAATAGCTTGAAAGATACCTTCATAAAACTTCTTATAAAAATCTCTATTTGGAAGAGTTAACATAGGAAATATATCTACAAAAACTCCTTGATGATAGCCTACATCTCTACCCTTCTCATGAAACTCTACAATAGATGCTCTGTTTGAACGAAGTTTTATGTAGTCAAATTTAAAGTTTGGGTCACTCTCTTTGGTTTGGAAAAAAATATCTTCAGAGAGTTCAGAGGTTGCAATCTCTTTAAATCTATTGTAGTCCTCTACAGGCATAGAGAGGTCAATATCATCGTCCCAAGGAATAAACCCTTGATGACGAACAGCACCTAAAAGTGTACCTGAATCTAACCAATACTTTAAGTTGTGCTTTTTGCAAATAGCATCAAACTCTACTAGCATATCTAACATAATAAGTTGAGCTTTACGTAACTCTTTTTGCTCTACTGCCATCTATACTCTCTTCATACCATAGTAGTCATAGAGTGCATCAATTAACACATCGGTATAGGCTCTAGTCATATCTCCCATGTGTGAGACTCTAAAGATAATATCACGCTCGGCTCCACCATTTGGACAGACCATTACTTTGTAACGCTCCTCTAGGTCATTAACTATATCCATTGCACTCTTGCCATCAGTTGGAGTTAGTGTTGTCATAGCATTTGGCATATAGGAAGTGTACTCTTTTAGAGGTAAGCCTTTTATCTCTGCTCTAAAGTACTCTGCTATATCTTTAGCTCTTTTTATACTCTGCCCTACTCCACCTCTTCTTTTAATCTGATTGAGTCTAGCCTCTAGTTGCAACATAATTGTTACAGCAGGAGTATAAGGGGTTTGCCCTCTCTCACCATTTTTTAAGTAGTCTTTGAAGTTAAAGTAGAGACTATTAATATCTTGAACTTTTTCTAAAGCTCTTGGGGCTAAAATAACCATAGTAAGCCCTGGAGGAAGAGCTAGACCCTTTTGGCTACTAGCAATTACTACATCTATATTTTGCGACTGCATATCTAAAGGGTCAGTTACCAACATAGAGATAGCATCAACTATAAAGAGTAAATCTCTCTTTTTAGCATAAGCTCCCATAGCATCTAAATCGTAAAGGTGACCTACAGAGGTCTCATGAGCATTAACAATTAAAGAGGTGTACTCCCCTTTTGGAGCTAACTCTTCTATATTGTGTAGATTTGTATCTTTTACTTTAAAGTCTGTATGAGGCACACCATGAACATCACAAATAGTTACAAAGCGATTTCCAAAACCACCACCATTAACAACAAGAGCATTGTCATCTTTACTCAAGAGGTTCATAACAGTTGCCTCCATACCCGCTGTGCCTGAAGCTGTTAAAAAGATAACTCTTGAACCCTCTGGAGCATTTACCATCTCTAGTAACCCCTTTTCACACGCATAGGTTACATCTGAAAACTTACAGTTTCTAAAGTATGGTGTCTGCTTTGAGCCTATCTCTAAAATCTCATCACTCATCTTTACAGGACCTGGGGTAAAGATGTAGTAGTCTTCATATATCATCTACTTTTCCTTCTTTCTTTTATTTTTTTTACTATCGTTGTACTCTAAAAGTACTCTGTTAATACCCACTATATCTGATGGAGTAAGCATTTTAGATTTAATTTTTCCTCTTTGGATTAAAGAGGTAAACTCTGCTATCATATAACGCAATCCACACCCCTCAAACTCATAGTTAAAGACTAATGTCTTATGGGTATCTTCAAAACGAACCTCAAATTTTTGAGTCAACCACCATGGAGCAGGAATATATATATACCCTTTTGTCCCAGAGATAACAGCATCGCCTTCAGACTTCATACCAACAGCAACATTAGCAATACCCAATGCACCATTTTTATGTTTAGTAACAATTAAGTTGTTAATATCATATCCATTCTCCTCTTGTGGGAAAAAGGTAATGCTCTTTGGTTTTCCAAGTACTTTGTTGACAAGTAGTGAAGTATATGAAGAGAGAATATTGGTTGCTCCTTGTTGAATAAAACTATCGGAGTAGTGTTTCTCTTTGTAAAGAGATGTTCTTGTAGCACGTACCTCTTTAACCTCTCCTATAACTCCTGTAGCTAACTCTTTAAAGAGTTGATTAAATGCAGGTAGAAAAGCTGTCTTTACAGCAGAGAGAAGAATCTTTTTCTCTTTTTTAGCTAAAGAGAGAAGCTCCTTTAGCTCATCTTTTGATAACGCTATAGGATTTTCACAAAGTACATGCTTACCAGCTAAAAGAGCCTTTTTAATATACATATAGTGTTCAGCTAACTGTGTATCTATATAGACAGCATCAATAGGGCTATCTAAAAACTCATCATAGTTATCATGACCATACTTAATAAGCTCATTATCTTTAGTAAAAGCCTTTACAGCTAAAAAGTCTTTAGCAAATATACGATTGACCTTTACATTAGATACAAACTGTGACTCATCAATAAATGCTTGAGTATCTTTTCCTAAACCAACTAAACCAAGCTTAATCATATCAAAATTTTCTCTTCTTAGTTTAGTGCTAGAGATTCCCTCTGTTCTAGGAAGATACTCAACATGAGTATACTCATTTAGGTAGTCAAAATATCCCCTCCAATCATCTCCAATAGCAAAGATATCAACATCATACTTGAGTATATCTTCTACTTTTTGATTTTTGTGCTTTTCAACTATTACTTTATCTACAAAGTCTAAAGCCTCAATCGCCTTAACCCGTTTTTTGGTACTCTCAACAACATTAAGTTTACCTCTTGAACGGTCATAGTTCTCATCTGTAACTCCTACAATAAGGTAGTCACCAAGTGCTTTTGCACGTTTTAGCAAGTTCATATGACCAACATGGAGCATATCGTAAGTTCCGTAGGTTATAACTGTCTTTTTGTTTTTCATAGCAATCTCCCTATATCTTAATGGAAGGGTAACATAATCTACCATAGATATAGTTACACCAAAATATAAGAGATTACTATTTATATTATAAAGTAAAGAAATGAAACTATTATGCTATAATTCTCTCTTTAATTTGAGATTGTTTATTATGTGGCAGTAGAGACTCTATCTCATTTTTATGCTTAAGAGAGTCAAATGTTACCCCTAAAACTTTACAAACACTCTGAGCATCTTTTAGAGCAATTGCTAGAGAGCTTGTTGCACCTGGACTTGGAGTCATGTTAAAGATGAGTCCACCATCTTCTATCTTTGCCTCTCCTAAAAGTAGCTCTTGAGACTTCTTATCTATAATTTGTGGACGCATTCCACCATAACCTTCTGCAAACTCTAAATCTTCTGCATTAAGAGATGGAATAATCTTACGTGCATCTCGTATAAATATCTCTTTTCCAAAGTGTGGAATCTCCTCTAAAAAGTTTTTTATTATATAGTTACGAATAGTCTTATCTTTAAATAGTTTCATATAGACTTTAGTAACTGACTTATCTATATTTAATGCAGAAATTAAATCTTTAAGATGAAGTGCATGATAACGCTCTAGTTTAGGTAAAGCAAAGGCAGTTGGTCCAAAACGTGTATTCCAATCTTTAGTACAATCAGGGTCAGCATGAACAGCAGCAAAAGGTAACTTTGGATTCTGCATAGTATATACTTTAGAGTTCAAAAACTTCTCTTTTGTAAAGAAGAAAGAGCCACCTATTGGTAAGATAGCATACTCCTCTCCATAACCTAAAGATTGAGCAAAGAGTAGAGAGTAGGCTCCTGCATTTACCACAACAGATTTTGCTCTAAACATAGTTGTATCAGTAGTTATCTTATAGCTTCCATCTCTATCACGCTCTATTTTGGTTACCTCTTCATGGTAACGCATCTGAATATTTTTGTCTGTATCTAATGCTTCTTGAACAAAACTCTCACTCAATAACTTGTAGTCTACAGTAGTTATCTGCCCTCTAGCTCCCATAGCTAAGATTGGCTCTTTTCGTTCTTTAAGTAGATTTGGCTCAAACTCTCTTAAAAACTCTTCGTCCCAAAGTTCAAGATATGGGTATAGCTCTTTAAACTCCTCATAACGCTCTTTTAGTTTAGCTATCTCCTCTTCGCCAACAGCTAAGAGCATCTTATCGCCCCTAAAACCACAACGGTTAACTTCACCAAAATTTTGAATATAGTTAGAGACCATAGATGAAGCACGTTTTACCTTTTTAGCCTTCTCAAAGGTATAGTTACTCTCAATATCTCCAACATGAAGTGTTTGTGAATTTGCTTTAGGATTAGAGTTAAGTTGACTTACCTCATCATACTTTTCAAAAAGAATAATATTTTTTAAATCGGTATAACGAGCAAGTGTAAAGAGAAGTGAAGTTCCAGCAACACCACCACCAATAATGGCAGTGTCAAATAGTTTATTAATTAACATGATGCATTTCCTAATATTAATATTTTATGAAATGCAATTATAACTTAAGAAATATTTAAAGTAAGCCCTATTTCTTCTCTTCTTTACTTTTTTCATCTTTATCATGTGTTGAGAGAATCTTCTCTTTAAACTCTTTTAACTTCTCTCCTAGCTCTTTAAATAGCTTCTCTGCTTTATTTGGACCTTTTACCTCTTTTTCAGTCTTCTCAATCAACTCCTCTAACTGCTTATAGGTTGTGGTACTACTACTTACATAACCTAATAGTTCTGCTTTTTTTAGGTCATCTTTAGCCATTGCAAGGTGTTTTAGTGCCTGTTCTTTGTCCTCTTTTGCAATAGTTGAAGCAACATGAACAAGCTCTAAAGCATTAATTAGAGGAATAGGAATAATCTGCTCATCTTGTGCAAAGGTATTTAGAGCAATCTCTAACACATGTTTTGCTTTCTCTGGGTGCTTCTCAATCAAATACTTAGATGCTAATTTTAATGCATCTGGATATGACGCTAAAGGCAAACTAACTGTTGTAATATCTATTTCACTCTGTAAAGAGATAAGTAGCTCTCCTGCCTCTTGAACTTTACCTAAGCTTAAAAGCTTCTTAACTTCATCTAGTGCTTTTTTAACATCTTTAGATGTTCCAACAAAGTTTTTAATAACAATTCTATTTTCAATAGGTAAAAGTTTTGGTGTGTGTTCAGATGCTAAGATAGACTCTAATTTTCCAAGTGCTAACTCAATACTTTTTTTGGCATCATCTGTCTTATTTTTATTTAGCTCCTCAAGTGCTTTTGCTGAAAATTTTAATGACTCTAACGCCTCTTTAACTAACTTTACTTTGTTGTCTTTCGCTTTTTGTGTTGCTGTTTGAGTAGCTTTTGCACTCACCTCTTGACTTGTTAAATTCTTTTTATTTTCATCTGCTGTTGCAAATGAGCTTAAGAGTAGTGTCGATAAGAATGTAGATAGTACTATTTTTCTCACTTTTTAATCCTTTTTATTTTAATGTTAATTTTATTTAGTCTATATGACTAAACTCAAAAAGGATTATAGAGAAAAAAATATAAAAAAAATGCTACTTAAGTAGCATTTTTGAGAAATATGGCTTTAAAATATAGTAGCCAACAAAAAGCCAAAGTAGAATGCTAGAGATAATAGCTAATATACCTGCATGTTCACCCATCTGAACCAAACTTTTAGGGTCAATTTCAGATGAAAAAAAGAGATAGTCTAACCCAAAACCAAAAATAGTACTTCCTACAACAATGCTCCCCAAATAGATATATAGCGAACGACTACCTAGCATCTTCTTAACTACTCCCATAGTAACTGTGTTAGTAGCAGGTCCTGCTGAAAGAAAGACAAACGCTGCACCTGCTGAGACACCAGAGAGCATCAACCCAGCAGCAATAGGAAGTGAAGCTGTAGCACAAACATACATAGGTAAAGCAATAATAATTACTATAATATACGAAAGCCAAGAGTACTCTACCAATAGTTCACTAAGATTAGAGGGCATAGCAGTAGTGATTAATGCTCCTAAGATTAAACCCCAAAAGAGTGGCTGTGCAATATCTTTTAAGAGTGTTCCAAAAGCGTAGTTGTAAACACGAACTATAAAACTCTCTTCTTTCGCTCTAGCTGAACTACAGCATGAAGTTTTGGAACTACAACAAGATTGGATAGAGACAGAGTTTTCTCCTATATTTGGAGTTAGATTAAATGCAGGTTTTGGTTTCTCCTCCTCTTTATCAAATAGATTTGTTAAGACTCCTGCTACCATGGCAATAATCATAGAGCTTAACGCTCTATAGATAGTAAATATCCACCCAAATATTCCATAGGTAGCCATAATAGAGTCTACTCCTGTAATAGGTGTCGAGATAAGAAATGAAAGAGTTGCCCCCTTTGAAGCCCCTGATTTTTTAATACTAGTCGCTAAAGGAATAACCCCACAAGAGCAGACAGGCAGAGGTATACCAAAAACTGTTGATTTAATGACTGACCAGATATTCTCTTTGCCTAGATGTTTAGTAATCAATGTCTCAGGTACAAGCTCATGTAGAACTCCTGCAAATACAAGCCCAAACAATATGTAAATAGCCATTGCATTACTCAGCTCAACCAAAGCATTAAGAAAAAGTGTTATATATTCCATCTATTTTTATCCTAAAAAATAAGTTTAACTTTAAAGCATTAGAAATATAACTTTAAAGAGATTAATTAATAATTATCGCAACAGCAATAGCAACCCCTCCATCATGAGCTATAGAGAGTGAAGAGCTTTTAATATTATGATTTTTTTTAGCTTTAGTGCTTAGCTTAAAGTGAGGAGCATTTTTTTTATCTTTATAAATAATAATGTCATGAAACCTAAGTTCAGAACATATACCACAACCCAGTGCTTTTGCTATAGCCTCTTTTGCTGCCCAGTACCCTGCAATACTCTCAACTCTACTAGTTAGTTTTTGCTCCTCTTTAGTTAAAAATTTATCAAGAAACTTATCTCCAAATTTATTAATTGAGTTTTCTATTCTACTGACTACAGTAATATCTGTTCCTACTTTCATAAAGCTATTTTAGCATAATATTTGGATAAAATAGAGCAAAAAATTAAAGAGATTTATGGAAGCACTATTATCATCTATTGGTAGACCTGTTATTATTTTTATAAAAAAGATGGAAGCCTTTGGAACATATATACTTTTTCAACTTCATCTTTTTCCACTAGCACTTAAACGTCCATGGCGTATTAAACAGATTTTTGAACAGTTAGAGGTAGTAGGTATTGGTACATTTGGGGTTATCTTCTTAACTGCACTCTTTTTAGGGCTTATTGAGGCTGTTCAACTATATCAAGGCTTCTCAAAGTTTGGTGCTGAAGGCTTTATGGGATACACCATATTTATATCTATTAGTAGGGAGTTAGCTCCACTTTTAGTAGGACTTATGGTAACAGCACAAGCCATCTCCTCTATGGCAGCAGAGCTTGGAACAATGAGAGTAACAGAGCAGATAGATGCTATTGAGACTTTGGCTGTTGACTCTAAAAAGTATCTGCTTATTCCTAGAATTATTGCTACTACTATAGCTGTACCTCTTTTGGTTATTGCTTTTGATTTTATCTCTAACTTCTCTGCTTTTCTTATGTCGTGGTTAGCCTTAGACCTCAACCCTGTTGTATATCAAGATAGCATTAAACAACTTTTACACTTCTCTGACATTGGAACAGGGCTTATAAAAGGGGTCTTTTATGGCTATCTTATAGGAACTATAGGCTCTTATGTTGGTTATCATACTAGTGGAGGGGCTAAAGGGGTAGGGGTCTCTACTACTAAAGCAGTTGTTTTATCCTCTGTAACTATCTTTATTGCAGACCTATTTACATCTATTATCTTCTTGGCAATGGATTGGTAGAAAATATTTATAAATATTTTTATTATTAAAAATAAAAATATTTTTTAAGTATTAAATAAGTTTTAACTTTTTATTTGCTATTCTCTTTTTAATATATTATTACTAGGAAATATTATGAAGAATATCAAATTATCATTAATTACTATATTAATTGGATCGAATTTTGCTATAGCAGGTGGAGATATTATTCCTGTTACACCTTATGAAGTAGAAGATATAAAAGCAGCTGAAGCTGTTGAGGTGACTCCTCCTGAAAATCCAGAACCTAAAGTTATTGTACCAACACCCAAAACAGCTCCTGTTGAACTACCAAATGCAGATGTCTCCCCATTTTATATTGGATTAGGTATTGCTACAGCACAGTATAAACCAAATTGTAAATGTTCAGGAGCTAAAGACAAAACAGATAAAACTTTAGGTGGTGTTGCACGAGTTGGTTATGATTTCAATAAATATTTAGGTATGGAAGCTAGAGCTATTGTTACCCCTATTAAAGCAGATGGTGGTAAAGTACAACACTACGGAGCATTTGTAAAGCCAATGTATCCAGTTACAGATGAAGTTAATATCTATGCACTAGGTGGAATTGCAAAAACTAAAACAAAAGGTTCTCTTAGAAAAACAGATGTTTCAGGCTTAGCATTTGGTGCAGGGCTAGAGTATGACATATCTAAAGATAAGAAAAAAGAGGCAAAATATAATAGAGAGTTTGATGGACAAGCAGACCAAGAGAAAGGTTTCGGTATCTTTGCTGACTATGAGAGACTTTACTATAAGAGTGGTTCACCAGATTTAGATGCAGTAAGTGTAGGTATTACTTACGATTTCTAATTTAAAATAGTAGAGAGTTTTTCTCTACTTATCTTCTTACATAATGCATACCTATTACTCGTCTTCCCCACTTAAAGTGCTTACTATAATAGTTTGAGTTTAAGTTACTAATAGTCACTTGGTCTTTTGCTGAACTAGCATGAATAAAGTATCCCCTACCTAAGTAGATGCCAACATGAGATACTTTTGATGATTTTTTAGAGTCAAAAAAAATTAAATCTCCCTTTTTTAATCTACTAAGAGGTATATATTGTCCAACTTTTGATTGCTCTTTAGAGGTGCGAGGTAGAGTAATACCATTTTTTGCAAAAACATACTTCGTAAAACTAGAACAGTCATATTGGTAAGGTCCATTTGCGCCATATTGGTAATCTGTTCCTAGTAGAGATTTTGCTACAGACTCAATACGTTTTGCTATATCAGTTGAGCTATATCTAACAACAGATTTTTGATATGGTTTATATTTATAGTAACTATAATTAGTATAAATAGGTAAGGTTGCTCTTTTTACTATTCTGTATTGATTATTATATGGATGATAACTATAAACAGAGTGATATGTTCCATTAGTAGTTTTAGAAACACAGCCATTTAAAATAAAGAGTAAAGATATAATGCTAGTTGACGTTAATATACTTTGTTGAGTTCTTATCATAATATATTCCTAAATATTAAATTGTATTATTTATTTTTATTTAAGTATAATCTTCAATATATTAAACTAATCTTAAATAGAAATATTTTATTAAATAATTTATATTTTTATAAGTAAAAAACAGTATATACTCTTTATATGAGACAATAGATAAGACTTTTTATTAAGAACTCAACAAATTAAAAAGCTCCCCTTTTTTTTGAAGGGGAGTATAAGGAGAAGATTTAGGAGAAAAGATGGCACTTACATTAATATATAGGGTCGGTGGAGAAAACTACATCATTCCACCCATACCACCCATATCTGGCATTGCAGGAGATGGTACATCTAAGTTCTTCTCTTTTACATCTGAAATAGTCGCTTCAGTTGTAAGAAGAAGAGATGAGACTGAAGTTGCATTAAGTAGAGCAACACGAGTCACTTTTAGTGGGTCAATAATTCCTGCTTCAAGCATATCTACATACTCACCTGTTGCAGCATTAAATCCTAATGATTCATCTGCTGTCTCCATCACTTTGTTTACAACAACACCTGCATCATACCCTGCATTAGTTGCAATCTGTTTCATAGGTGCCTGAACAGCTCTTAAGATAATCTCTGCACCAATAAGCTGGTCATCACTTAAGTCTAGCTCTACTTTTGCAGCAGCTTTAATAAGAGCAGCACCACCACCAATTACTATTCCCTCATCTACAGCAGCTTTGGTAGCAGAGAGTGCATCATCAACTCTATCTTTTTTCTCTTTCATCTCTGTCTCTGTAGCAGCACCAACTTTAATAACAGCTACACCACCTGCAAGTTTAGCTAGACGCTCTTGAAGCTTCTCTTTGTCATACTCACTTGTAGTATTTTGTATTTGTACTTTAATCTCTGCTACACGTGCCTCTACTGCCTCTTTAGAGCCTTTTCCATCAACAATAACTGTATTGTCTTTGTCAATAACCACTCTACCACACTGTCCAAGCTCTTCTAATGTTACCTTTTCAAGAGTTAATCCGAGCTCATCAGTAATAAGTGTTGCACCTGTTAATATAGCAATATCTTGTAACATAGCTTTTTTACGGTCACCAAATCCTGGTGCTTTTACCGCTGTGATGTTAAGTACACCTTTAAGTTTATTAAGTACTAAAGTAGAGAGGGCTTCTCCTTCAACATCATCAGCAATAATCAAAAGTGGTCTTCCTGTCTTTTGAATCTGCTCTAGTACAGGGATTAGATCTTTTAGTGAGGTAATTTTACTATCAGTTAACAAGATAAATGGATTATCTATCTCACAAGTCATCTTTTCAGTATTGGTTACAAAGTAAGGAGAGAGATAACCACGATCAAACTGCATTCCCTCAACTACCTCTAGCTCATCTTCAATACCCTTTGCCTCTTCAACGGTAATAACACCATCTTTTCCAACTTTATCCATTGCATCTGCAATAAGATTACCAATAGTCTCATCTGAGTTTGCAGATATGGTTGCAACCTGTGCTATCTTCTCTTTATCTTGAACCTCTTGACTCATTGCTTTTAGCTCTTCAATAATAGCAGAAGTTGCTTTGTCCATTCCACGTTTTACCTCAATAGGATTAGCCCCAGCTGTAATATTTCTAAGCCCCTCTTTAAAGATAGAGTGTGCTAAAACTGTTGCAGTTGTTGTACCATCTCCTGCTTCATCTGCTGTATTGGCCGCTGCCTCTTTTACAACTTGCACACCCATATTTTCTACTGTATCTTCAAGTTCAATCTCACGAGCAACTGTTACACCATCTTTTGTAATATGTGGTGCTCCATAAGATTTTTGAATAAGCACATTACGTCCACGAGGACCCATAGTTACTTTAACTGCATCTGCTAGTTTTGTAACACCTGTAAAGAGTGAAGTTCTTGCACTATCTGAAAAATGTATATCTTTTGCCATAATTATCCTTTAATCCTTTTTCCTATTTTTTTTAATAAATTATATTTTTATTTATGCTTAGCTCAAGATACCCAATATATCATCTGAACTCATTATTAGATACTCTTTTCCTTCGATGGTAATCTCTGTGCCACCATATTTTTGGAAAACAACAGTATCACCTTCATTAATACCAGCTTCAATAGCATCTTTTCCTACAGCAATGACTTTACCGTTAAGTGGTTTCTCTTTTGCTGAATCTGGAATATAAATACCAGATGCTGTCTGATTTGTTTGTTCTTCTCTTTCAATAAGAACACGGTTACCTAATGGTCTAAATGACATTTGGTTCTCC
>JALWNF010000177.1 GCA_026995985.1 Campylobacteraceae bacterium | reverse complement strand
ACCAAGTTTCTTTGGTATGCTAAATCAGGGCCCTTTAACGTTAACTATATTTTTACATACAATAATTATATTACCTATGTTTTGGATATATAAACAGGAGAAGAAGAGACTTAATAAATAGATAGTTATCATTTTAAATTATTAAAATGATATATTTTACTTAAGTAAATAGATGTTACACTTCGGTGCAATTTGCAAAAATTGGTAAAAATCTTAAAAATGAGGACTTGGCAGAGTCCTCAAAAATGTATCTATGTCTTATTTTTTTAATAAGACTCGTGATTTTATCTGGATAGACTTATGTATAAGTTAAATCCACCATAAATAAGAGGAGAAAAAAATGAAGTTAAATAAACTCTTAAGTTTAGCGGCGGCAACTAGTCTAGTAACAACTATGGCAATGGCAGGAACATCAACTATGGACTTTGCTAAAGTTTATGAAAAAGAGTGTCAAGGGTGTCACGGACCTATTCACCAAGGTGGTGTTGGTAGCGACCTTAGACCTAAAGCTCTTAAAAAGAAAAACAGAGAGATGTTGGCTGAGACTATTTTAAATGGTAGAGAAAATACAGCTATGCCTGAATGGAGTAGTAAATTCTCTAAAGATGATGCAACAGGTATGGTTGATTGGCTAATGGATTGGAAAAATACTGTTGAGTTAAAACTAGATTTTGATGAAGTACATAAATCTTGGACTAAACTAGCTGACAGAGAAGCTTTAGCAAAAAAATACCCTGTTGGAGAAGATGGTACTCTAAAATATAAAGGTGCAGAGGTTAAAAATGTAAAAGATATTACCTTTGCAACAGAGAGAGATGCATCTTTAGTTGACTTTATTGACTCTACTACAGGAAAAGTTCTTAGCCGTCATAAAGCTGGATTTGCTGTTCACGTTACAGTAACAAACAAAAAAGAGCCAAGATACGCCTACTCTATCTCTCGCTCTGGAAAACTTACTATGTTTGACATTGGAGCTCCAGGTCAACCAGCAGTTGCAACTGTTCAAGTTGGTCAAGAGTCTCGTGGTCTAGCAGTATCTCCAGATGGTAAATATGTAATGGCAGGTAACTACAACCCAGGTGGTGCAGTACTTTGTGATGCACATACACTCGAACCACTAAAAGTATATGATACAAGCCGTGTTATTAACACTGAAGGACAGATTGAGCCTAGCCGTGTAGCTTATATTGCAGATACACCTTATGGACCTTACTTCTCATTTGGTCTTAAAGATGCAGGACATGTATATGTTGTAGACTACTCTAAACCAAACTTCCCAATTGTTGGAGACATTCCAAATGTTGGTAAAATACTTCATGATGCATTCCTAAATGAGAATAAGGGTGAAGATTATGGACGTTATGTGCAAGTGGCTTCTCAAGGGTCTGACTTAATGGGTATTATTGACCAAAAGACTATGAAACTTGCAGCTAAAGTATATACAGGTAAGAAGTCTAAACCACACCCAGGTCAAGGTTCATCTTGGTTTAACAAAAAAATGGGTAAACAGCTTAATGCAACACAGAGTATGAACTTTGGACAAGTGGTCATTTGGGAGTCTCCAAGCTGGAAAGTTGTTAAAAAGGTTAAAACTGCTGGTGGTGGATTGTTTGTAGGTACAAGTGAACATACACCATACATCTGGTCTGACTGTGTACTTGGTAAACCTGAAAACTACAATAAAGTATATCTAATCAACAAAGAGACTTTAGAGACAGATAGAATTATTGAAGTTGGGAAGAAAAAAGGGAAACTTATTGATGCAAAATCTGGTAAAGTTCTTCAAGAGTGGGACGCAACTCAACATGAAAAAGTACCTGTAAATGAGAAAAAATTTGGTAAAGAGACAATTATGCCAATGCCAGATAAAATTGGTCCTGTTGTAAAAAATCCTGTACAACCAAGACTACTTCATGCAGAACCTGCTAACCATGGTGAGTGGACTATGATTTCTGAGTGGACTACAGGTAGAATTGGTATCTATGAGTCTAAAACAGGTAAGTTTATTAAATATATTGAAAACTTAACAACACCTACATTTACATACTCAGTAGAACATAGACAACACGTTCCTGGTGCGTAATCTTTTTTACTCTACCCCTCTTTTGGGGTAAGGTAATCTATCTGTGCTTTATGTAGCATAGATAAATTCCCCCAAATAAAAGGAAAAATATGAAATTTCTACTCTCCGTTATATTTATAATCTCAATATTTTTTACAATCTCTCTTAGTGCAAAAGAGAAGTATTTTGTAGTTGAAAGAGAGTCACAATCAGTAGCCATTATAGAAGATGGCTTAGCCAAAAGACACATGAAAAACATGCACAATATGAATCATGGTGTTATAAAATTTGATGGTGACGATGGTTACCTAATTAGTCGTGATGGATATGTAGTAAGATTTGACCCTAAAACAGAGAAGAAATTAGCAGAGTATAAAACAAGTAAATCTGCTATTGGTTTTGTTATTGGTAAAAACTATGTAGCTGTTGCAAACTACGATGACAAGAGTGTAGATATTTTAACACGTGAACTAAAACCTCTTCAAAAGATAAAAACAGGTTCTAAAAATGTAGGTATTAAAATCTATAATGACAGACTTATCTTTGCACAGATGGATAACGATAAAGTTAGTATCTATAAAGATGAAAATGATGGCAAATCAACACCTAAATTTAAACTAGAAAAAGAGTTTGATGTTGGAAAAATGCCATTTGATGCCATGATACAAGGCAATACATCATATATTGTTGGCTTCTTTTTAACCAAAGGTTTTGGAGTTATTGACCTAGATAAGATGAGCTATAAACTTATTTCCGTAACAGGCGATGGCAATAAACCAGTACTTAAAATCCCACACTTTGGTTTTTGGTCACTAAGCCGTAATAAGACTTTTATTCCAGCAGTTGGAGATAACAAGGTTATGGTCTATGACAAAAAGTTTAAGTTCTTAAAAAATATAGAAGTACAAGGACTGCCTGTCTTTACAGCTTTGAGTCCAGACCAAAAATA
>JALWNF010000176.1 GCA_026995985.1 Campylobacteraceae bacterium | reverse complement strand
CAGAGAGGGCTACTTTGAAGTTTCGTTTTAGCTTTTTGTCTTTTCGTTTTATGAGCTTTGGTCCATAACCATTACCAAAACTAACAGCTGTTCTAAGTAGTGCATAGTCATCTTTAATGAGTGGGTAAACTCCAAAACTAATGGCAGTTACATCGTAAGTTCCCTTTAGAGCCTCTACATTGAGTGTCTCTATATCTAAGCCAATATTGCTAAACTCATAATCTTTAGTATCTACCCAACCAAATTTAATGGCAAAGTACATAAAAATATCATCAGCATCAGGAGAGTGGGCAAGTTCTATTGGTTTCATAATATTATCACTTATTTTTTTGTGTATTCTACCTAATTTTTCCCATAGCTCCTATTAGACTTATCAACTAAATATAAATCACCTACGGAATACCATATCTACAAAAGCATAAAAGTTAATAAGATTTTTAAAATCAAAATTAAAATTGATTTATGACATGCTATAATAAAATCAAAAAGGTTAGCAACTCTTGCACGAACTACTTAATACCCTTAGTACTTTAGATTTATCCCCTTTTGCTCTCTCATTTAAACTTGCAACTATTACAACACTAATACTCTTTATAGTCACCCTACCCTTAGCTTGGGTACTCTCTCAAAGTAAATCAAAAGTTAAACCAATTATTGAGTCTATAGTCTCTCTACCTTTGGTTTTGCCTCCATCTGTTTTAGGTTTTTACCTTTTAGTTGCGTTTAGCTCTTTTGATTTGGCATTTACCTTTAAAGGGTTGATAGTTGCTAGTTGTTTCTACTCTCTGCCCTTTATGGTACAACCCCTGCAAGGTGGGTTTGAGAGCCTCAGTAAAAATATGATAGAGTCCTCATACATTGCAGGAAAAAGCAAATGGGTCACTCTTTTTAGAGTGGCTCTGCCAAATATTAAACCTGCTCTTATGACAGCACTTATTATTACATTTGCTCATACTGTTGGAGAGTTTGGAGTGGTATTGATGATAGGTGGGAGTATTCCTGATGAGACACGGGTGGCTTCTATTGCTATTTATGACTTAATGAATAATTTGGAGTATGGAAAGGCTCATATCTACTCTGCTATTATGTTGCTTATTAGTTTTTTTGTGCTCTTGTCGGTCTATATCTTTAACCATAAGCAGAAGTACTTTAAGGAAGTTCGTGCATGATTTCTTTGAAGATAAATAAAGCTCTCTGTGGTGCTAAAGGGGAGATGAGCTTAGAGGTTGACTTAGAAATAGAGCAAGGAGAATTTTTAGCTATTTCAGGAGAAAGTGGAGCTGGGAAGAGTACACTTTTACGCATCTTAGCAGGGCTTGAAGAGGCAGAGGGAGAAGTGGTTGTAGATGGTCAAAGTTGGCGTAACTTTCCTGTGCAAAAGCGTCAAATAGGTTTTGTTTTTCAAGATTTTGGACTATTTGAGAACATGAGTGTAGAGCAGAACCTACTATTTGTTGCTAACGACAGAGTATTGGCTGAGAAACTACTTGAAATTACTCAACTTAGTGAACTAAAAAAGAGAAAACCAAATACCCTAAGTGGAGGACAAAAACAGCGTGTAGCTTTGGCTAGAGCCTTTATGAGTCGTCCTAAGATTCTACTACTCGATGAGCCTCTCTCTGCACTCAATCCTGAGATGAGACTTAAACTACAAAAAGAGATACTTAAGCTACATCAACGGTTTGGGTGTACTACTTTGATGGTGAGTCATGACGCTTCTGACATCTACCGTATGGCTTCCCGTGTTGTGGTAATGGAGTTAGGAAAAATAGTCAAAGATGGAACGGCTAAAGAGGTTTTCTCTACAGATAGCTCCTGTTTAATTGGTGAAGTCTTAGAGGTTCAACAAAATAGAGTTATTGTTTTGGTAGGGCAACAGTTGATTGAGTTAGAGGTCTCCAAAGATAAACAACTTAATATTGGAGACCATATTAAACTAGAGAGCTATTTAGCTTTTTGAGCCTCTGCATACTCAGGTGTACAGAAGATTCCACAGTGACATACACCATCTTGTGGAATCTCTTTCTCTATTGCTGGTTTACAAGGACAGATTCTATTGTCGGCAGCTTTTTGCTCCTCTTTTGTCTCACCAATTACCATAAAACAAGGGCAGAAACGTTTACCATAAATTAACTTATTTCGTGCAAGACCCATGGCAACCCCCTCATTTACATCTTCATTAGGGTTTTGAACCCAACCTCTACTTTCACTAACTTTCTTAACAAACTTCCATGTCTTTTCAAGTTCATCTTTAAACTCTTGAGAGTTCATATCTACTGTTTTCATATGTTTTTCCTTACAATCTAATATTTCTGAATACTACTATAATTATTGTTAATGAATAGTACTATTTATACCTAAAAGTATATCTTTTATTAGAATATCTATCTGCTGTAACATATCTTTAGTTTTATAGTGTATTAGTCTTACTTATTAATTTTTAAACTTTTCTTGTTTTTTATTCATAAATATTAACTTCTTCTACACATTTTATCCACAATTATCTTGTAAATTTCTCCTTTCTGAACATAAAACATGTTCTAAAACCATTAAAAAGGAAACTTTTTGATAAAAATCAAAGAAGTTTCTCTTGCTTTAGTAGTTGCACCTATTGCTTTTTTGGGTTGTTCGCAAGAGAAAGTATCAACGATTATTCCAGTAAAGTCTACAGATAAAAAAATAGTGTCCAAACTCTCTCCAGAAGAGAAGAGTAAAAAAAGACTAAGGCGTAATAGTAAAAAGATAAAAGAGAAACCCCCTATAGTAAAGGTTTATTATCCTCTAAAAGAAGATAATAGAACAGAGACTCCCTTATCCTCCTCAACTAATACCTCTAAGATACTTAATAAGCTTATATGCAAAATAGAAGAGACTCACGTAGAAAATATCTACCCTATTGAAGAGCTTACTACACAAGTACTTCCCGTAGATGATAATAATTGGAAAGAAGAGAGCAAAGAGGAGAAAATCATTAATACAGCCAAAAAGTTTTTAGGTGTTAAGTATGCTTGGGCTGCAAATGGACC
>JALWNF010000175.1 GCA_026995985.1 Campylobacteraceae bacterium | reverse complement strand
ATGTTATAGGGCTTTTTGTCGTTGTGATTGCTTGGGCATTGAACTCTAAAATTAAAATTCCTCACCCATAGTAGCCATGTTTAAAAATCT
The DNA here is from genome assembly GCA_026995985.1 of Campylobacteraceae bacterium. Lineage (GTDB taxonomy): Bacteria > Campylobacterota > Campylobacteria > Campylobacterales > Sulfurovaceae > UBA1140. Next base: position 2,940 of record JALWNF010000175.1, on the reverse strand, counting down.
TATAACAAAACTAGCCCATCTCTCTGAGATGGTAATGTTAAAACACTCTATCTTTTCATTGCCTTTTATCTTTATAGCTATGATAGTAGCCTCTGATGGTTGGTTTGGCTGGAAGCTCTTTTTTTTAGGTATCTTGGCTGCCCTTAGTGCTAGAAACTTTGCTATGGGGGTTAACCGTTACCTAGACAGAGATATAGATGCACTCAACCCACGAACCAAAAATAGACCCTCTGTAGATGGACGAGTAAGCACTACAACTATGATAACCTTTATAGCTCTTAATGGTTTAGCCTTTATTTTAGTTGCCTATTTTATTAATGAGTTAGCATTTAAACTCTCTGTTCCTATTTTGGCTATTTTGGGAGCATATACACTCTTTAAACGATTCTCTGCTTTGGCACATATTATCTTAGGGGTTTCACTTGGTCTTGCTCCTATTGCAGGGGTAGTTGCTGTTTTAGGAGAGATTACTCCTTGGTCAATCTATCTAGCTTTAGGGGTTGTCTTTTGGGTAGCAGGGTTTGACCTGCTCTACTCACTACAAGATATTGAGTTTGATAAAGAGCATGGATTGCACTCTATCCCATCTAAGTTTGGTGTAAAAAATACCATGTTAATTGCAAAGGTTTTTCACACTTTAACTATTGTTTTTTGGGCAATCTTTGTTGTCTCTGCTAACTTGACATTTTTTTCACAATTGGCAGTTATACTTAGTGCTATTATGCTAGGATATGAACACTATTTGGTAAACAAAGATTTTACCAAGATAGATAGAGCATTTTTTACCGTTAATGGTTATTTGGGCATACTATTTCTATTTTTAATTATTTTGGAGGTACTCTAATGGGTACAGAGGCATTACAATTTATATTTTCTCTCTTTTCCTTTATTGGGGTTGTTGGTATTTTGTTTTACTTGATTCTTGCAAAAGTTAAATATGATGAACAGCAAAATAGTTTAGAGGTTTTAGAGGCAAAAGTAGTTAAGTTACAAAATATTATAGAAGAGAGCTTAGAAAAGGAAGATAAGGTTTCAGATGAGGAGAATATGAAGCAAAGAATCATTGCCCTTCATGAGGAGGGGAAAGATATAGTAGCCATAGAGGAGGCACTAAATATTCCAAGAGCCAAGATTGAGATGGTTTTAAAGTTTCATAATCTAAAAAAAGCAGACAATTGGAGAGATTCTATTGATTAATCTTGTAATTAACAGAATTATTTGCTATAATTCCAACCTCACATAAAATGTGCACTCATAGCTCAGCTGGATAGAGCAACGGTTTGCGGTACCGTAGGTCAGGGGTTCAAATCCCTTTGAGTGTACCACTTTTTTATTTCTCCTTTTTTTAAAAATCCATATTTAGATAGTTAATTTTTGATTTGTTAGATTTTTAAGTATTTTAGATATAATCATTATAAGGATTTTAAAGCATGATAGGTATTATATTTATATTTCTACTTATGGTATCGGTACGACTAACAACTTCATTAGATATTGGCTGTTGGGGAGTATCAGGGTATGTAGTTCTCTTTTCAGGAATGATACTTCATCAGCTAATGGAGTTTAAAGAAGATGTAGCCTCCTTTGCTTGTCCTGCTTGTATTGATGGTTCGTTGTGTCAAAAGTTTTGTAGAAGTAGGGTGGTCTATGCCTTAATAGCTTTTAGTATTTCTCTTATTATGTCTATTTCACTTTTGTCTTTTTTGGTTTTGACAGAGAAGTTCTTTTTGCTTATTGTTGGTATGGATATATTTGTGTTTCACTATCTTTTTACCCATTGGAACTTAGGTAAGAACAGAGAGCTAGTTCAAGGAGCTAGTAAAATTGTTAGTGAAGTAGCTATTAACTTTTTCAATATTTTACTTCTTATTGTTATGTTGGTTGCCTTAGAGCTTATGTATATTCGAGAAGTTCAGATAAGTCCAGAGATTTTTTCGACCATTAATGAGACGGTTCACCATAGCTGTAGAGTTTTTCAGCACATTTTACGAACTAAAGAGTTTACAGAATCTTCTATATATGCTATGAGAAACATTAAAGAGATTGGTAATTTGCTGTTTGCTTTCTTTTACATCTCTACCTTATCACTCTTTCCTATGACAGCCATAACTCTTTTATACAAATTTGGCATAAAGAGTCAGTTAAAGCTCACTAAAAATAGTAAAAAGGATTAATGATGAGATATATTTTAATGTTTGCTATTTTGGTAAATTTCTCTGCTTGTGATACAAAAGATAAAGTAAAATATGTAACTAAAAGTGCCTATGATGAACTCAACTCAAAATATCATGAACTAGAGCTAAAAAATAGGTTACTTGAGCAACAAAATATAAAACTTAATAATGAAAATAAGATTTTGAGGCAAAACTTAGAGAAGTATAAAAATGGGTTTAAGAGTATGTATGAGTAGAGGATATTCGGGTAAAGTATGGAGGATTACTTTAATGATTAATTGGCTATATCTATTTGGAGCAATATTCTTTGAACAAAATATAATTCGTAATCCTCTTCCATAATCTACGATTTGGGAGAGGTTAGAATTATAGAGAATTGTCTTGATTGCGTATATATTATTTTATAGTGTCGATTGTAGCTCCATCAACAGATAAAATAGAGTAAGTTGGAGACCAAAAAAAAGTTTCAAATATTCTATTTTTAAATAAACTATGTTAAAATCACAACATAAAAAAACAATAATCATAAATAAAATGAAAATAGTAAAAACAGCAAAACTAAAAATTATAACTCATACAAAAACCTTTGATGAGACAATAAAAATCTATAATCAAGCATTGAGTTTTTACATTATTGTTTGTGAACAAGAGTATATTAATCTTCAAGACAAAAAATCAAAAGAGAAACTAAAATATATAGAGTCTATAACACATAGAACAGCAAAGAATAAAAATATAAAATACGACTTCGATAAAGATTTTTATA
>JALWNF010000174.1 GCA_026995985.1 Campylobacteraceae bacterium | reverse complement strand
AAGTGCTATTGATTTTTGAGAGTAGTTAACATTTCGTTGTGCTGCTTGAAGTAGATTAATAAGAATAGTAGTTCTAAGTGTACTAAAGTCGCTTGTAATAGGGTTTACAATATCTAGCTCTTCACTAACAGTAGGGAAATGATACTTCTCTAATAGAGCTTTGTCAGTAAAAGCATAAGAGATACTCTCATAAAATCCATTTGCTATAGCACATAGACGTAGTGCTTTTTTTGCATAGTATCTCTTCATAGTTTTATTGTTATGAGTTGTTTCTATAAATTTTAGTGGTTTAGCTTCAATATTATTAATTCCAATAATTCGTATAACCTCTTCAGCAACATCTTGTATATTTTCAATATCATGTCTAAACTGAGGTACAATTACTCCAAATTTATCCTCTACAGAGCTTTGTACTTTAAATCCTAATGAAATTAGAATATTCATAATATTAGTTTTTTCAATTTCATTACCAATAAGAGCAGATATCTTTTCGCTTGTAATAGTAATTATCTTCTCCTCTTGCTCTTCATCTAAAGATATTGCTCCATCATAAAGTTTACAGCTTGTATAGGTCTCAAGAAGATATGTTAGATATTGAATCCCAAAGCATAAGTTAGGTTCAGATCCACGAGATGTATTATAGTAGAGTTCATCTGTTTTAAGTTTTTTCTCAGCAACAATATCAACTAAATCTTCAGGGTGAGCATAAGAGCACTCAAAAAGAACAACAGAGGAGTCATCTCTTGCCATACTCTCTTCATTTTGATTTATACCTACTTGTGATACTACTTTGCCATTAATACCAACATCTATAACACCATCATTATTAGTTACTTCAATCTCTATCTTATCTTCTTCACAATCTATATTACTAACATCATAAGCACGTAAGATTACACCTGTTGAGTGAGTAATATATCTTAAAATAGAGGAGATACTATCTTTTTGTGGCTCTTTTATAAAGGCTAATCTAAGTGTAAATAGTAAAGAGGTGTGTAAATCTTTAATATTAGCCATTATATATTGTAAAGAGGCAGGAATAATACCCTTTTTAATTAGTTTTGCAATACGTGCAATTCCTATCTTTCCAGCCGTTTGACTCTCATAATCAAATTGATTCATAGGAATATTTAGAGCCGCTGATAAATCTCTTGCTACTCCATGTACAGAGAGACAGTCACCACGGTTAGCTGTAAGCTCTAGTTCAATAACAGTATCAGCTACCTTCTCATACTCATTTAAATCTTTTCCTACAACAAGCTCTCCAATACTATCATCTAGTATCATAATCCCATCACCAATATCAGGAAGACCAAGCTCAGATGCTGAACAGACCATGCCTTCAGAGTCAACTCCACGAAGTTTAGCATGTTTTATCTCAATGCCATCACCTAGTTTTGCTCCAATAGTTGCTACAGCTACATACTGAGCATCAACAACATTAGCAGCACCACATACAATCTGTCGTATACCTGAACCGATATCAATCTGACATATATTTAGTTTATCTGCATCTGGGTGCTTTTCACAAGAGATAACTTTGCCTACAACAACTTTTTGAGGTATATTATATTTTTTTATACTATCAACTTCTAATCCAATAGAGTTTAATGTCTCATAAAGCTTTTTATCGCTTACTTTGCTAAGGTCTATAAAGTTATTTAACCAAGTTCGTGTAACTATCATCTAAACTGCTCCAATAAACGTCTATCTCCCTCAAATAGCATTCTAAGGTCAGGAATCTTATGCAATAACATTGCAAATCGCTCTACACCTAAACCAAAGGCGTAACCACTTACATCTTTGTAATTAACTGCATCAAATACATTTGAGTCAACAACACCACAACCAAGAACCTCTAGCCAACCTGTGTGTGAACAGACTCGGCACCCTTTACCTTTACAGAATATACAAGAGATGTCAACCTCAGCAGATGGTTCAGTAAAAGGGAAAAAGGTTGGTCTAAACCGTACCTCAACATCTCCAAACATATAGTGAAGGAACTCTACCATAATTGATTTTAAGTTAGCAAAGCTAACTACTCCTTTTTTCTCGACAACTAATCCCTCCACTTGATGAAACATTGGGGTATGGGTAAGGTCATAATCTTTCCTAAAGACAGCACCAGGGGCAATCATGCGAATAGGAGGTTTTTGCTTTAGCATAGTTCTAATCTGCACAGGAGAGGTGTGGGTTCTTAGTACTGCTCCATCTTTACAAAAGAAGGTATCTTGCATCTCTCTTGCAGGGTGGTTTTTTGGTAGATTTAGGGCTTCAAAGTTATGGAAATCGTCCTCTACTTTTGGTCCATCTTCAATGGCAAAGTTCAGGGCAACAAAGTAGTCTATAATCTTATCCATAGTTGCCATTACAGGGTGCAATGCCCCTTTTGCTTCTAAATTTCCATATAGAGAGACATCAAGTGCTTCTGCCTTTAAAAGCTCTTCTATCTCCTCTTTTTTTAACGTCTCATAACGCTTGTCAAAAAGAGTTTGGAGTTTTGCTTTGGTTTGGTTTAGCCCCTCTGCAAAGGCTTTTTTTTCAGGTCCTGGTATATCTTTTAGTTTTGCAAACTCTTTAGACAACGCCCCTTTTTTCCCAAAAAGCTCAACACGAACCTTTTCTAGTTCTTCAAGGGAGTCAGCCTCTTCAATCATCTTTTCTAAGTTTTCCAAAATAACCCTCTTATATTTGTAAATTAATTTAATTAATAATTGTGGGATTTTACCTAAACTATACTAAATAATGGGATTGATTGTGTTATAATTTTTCATAATTTTTTAAAGGATAGTTAATGTGTATTTTTTGTAAATTGGTAGCAGGAGAGATACCTAGCAATAAGATTTTAGAAAATGATGAGTTTATTGCTTTTCATGATTTGTATCCTAAAGCACCTATTCATGTTTTAGTCATTCCTAAAGAGCATGTAGATTGCTTCCAAGAGGTATCTGGTGAGATGATGGCAAAAATGACACCATTTATCCAAGAGGTAGCAAAAATCACAGCTATAGATAAGAGTGGTTATAGGCTTATTACCA
>JALWNF010000173.1 GCA_026995985.1 Campylobacteraceae bacterium | reverse complement strand
GCTATGTTCAGCTCAGGAAAAATAAGTAAACTTGCCCCTAAAACAGTTAAATTTCGTATCCCTGAGGGTGCTATTGGTATTCGTGGGACAAAGTTTGTTGTGGAGGTTAAGTAGATGAGACTCTTTTTAATAGTTACGATTTCATCTATTTTTATTGGCTGTTCTAAAACTACTGTTGTCCTATTAGATAGTGGAAAAGCAGGTAGTAGTATCACTGTTGCTACCCAAAAGGCAACTACTAAAATTGATAAAGTTGGAGCCTATGTTGATTTAAAAGATAAAGATGAAGCTCCAAGTGAGGTTAAAGAGATGTCAAAAGAGGAGATAAATAAACGTTTTGGAAATGTACTAAAAGCAGCTCCAAAAAAACCTATATCTTATCTACTATATTTTGAAACAGGCTCAACCACATTAACCCCAGAGTCAAAAAAGATTTTAGAAGAGGCTCTAAAAACAATAAAAGAACGCTCCCCTTGTAGTGTTGATATTATTGGACACACAGATACAACAGGTTCAGCTATAATAAATCAAAAAGTTTCACTAAAAAGAGCTAAATTTATTAAATCTATTATAGAGAAAAAAAATATTAAGGTTGTCTCTTTAAAAGCTAAAGGGTATGGGGAAGAGGATTTACAAATAAAAACTCCTGATAATACACCCAATGCAAAAAATAGAAATGTTGAAATCTTTATTAAGTAGAGTATGAGACGATTTAAACAGTATCTAGGTGTAGTACTACTCTCATCAATTCTACACCTACTATTTTACTATACAGATATTTTAAAAACTCTCGACTATAAATTTTATGACTTCTCAACAGCACTCTTTGCAAATACAAAAAAACAAAATAGTGGCTCATACTCTGTTATTATAGATATAGATGAAAAGAGTATACAGACAATGGGTCAATGGCCTTGGGCTAGGGTTCTTGATGCTCAACTTATTAATAGCATTAGTAAGATGCACCCATCAGCTTTAGGTATTAATATTCTTTTTCCTGAACAAGATAGACTCTCTCCTATAAGCATACAAAAATTTTATAAACGATATTTTAAATTAAATGTTCAATTCTCTTCTATTCCTTCAAAGTTAAGAGATAACGACAGACTTCTTGCAAACGCTATTAAGTCATCAAATGCTATTCTCTCAACATACTTTTCAAATGAAGACTATACTGCTTCTCATTGTGAAAAATTAAACTATAAAAATAATATTTTTTCAAAAAGAGAAACAGATTTTACAGCCTCATCTCTACTTTGTAACTACCCTATTTTACAAGAGAGTGTGGAGAACTTTGGTTTTATTAATGCAACTGTTGATGATGATGGTGTATTTAGACGAGTTCCTCTTTTTATGCGTTATAAAGAGAAAATTTTTCCCTCTTTTGCACTTGCAACTCTACTTAGTTTTGATAACTATCTTCAAATCGACAAATCAACAAACGATATCTTAATAAACTTCTCAAGTAGCAGACCAAAAACTATCTCTGCCATTGATATCTTAAGAGGAGAGGTTGACCCAAAAGATATTCAAGGGAAAATTGCTATTTTAGGCTCCTCTGTGGTAGGTCTTAATCCAAGCTATATTATCTACAGTGGTGAACAGATTTCAAACAGTATGATTCACGCTATGGTCATAAATAATATTTTAGATAATGCAATCTTTACGCAACCAAAAGAGTATATAGTGTTCAATCTTCTACTCTCCTTTCTAATATCAATAGCAATAGTTATACTATTTGCTAAACGACTATATATATATAGCACTATTCTTATCTTAATAACAACTATAGCAAGTTTTATATGGCTTATGAGAGCCTATGAGTCAAATCTATATATCTCTATAGGCTATCTATGGATTCCACTATTGACTATCTCACTAATAACTTCAATATATCACTTAAGAATTATCAATAAAGAGCATAGAGAGCAAGAAAATCTACTAATACGCCAAAGTAAACTTGCATCTATGGGAGAGATGATTTCACTTATTGCTCACCAATGGAGACAACCTCTTTCTGCTATCAATGGTGTTGTGCTAGATATAGATATCGATTATAGAAAAGAGCAACTTCATCCAGAGAGACTAGAGAGACATCTTAGTGAAATAGAGAGAATCACAGCCTACCTTTCAAGAACTATTCATGACTTTACCTCTTTCTTTGCCATTAACAAAGAGAGTGTTAGCTTCTTTGTAGAAGATGTCATTACTCAGGCTATCAACTTAACTACTATTTCTAGCTATAAAAATATTGAAATTATATGTAATAAAAAAGAGAAAATAGAGCTTGTTGGTTTTAAATCTGAGCTTATACAATCTCTTCTAGTTCTTCTAAACAATGCTATTTTTGCTTGTGCAAAAAAAGCTTCTGATGAGTTTAAAGGAGAGATTATTATAGATACATATCGTATAAAAAACTATGTCTATATCTCTGTATCTGATAATGCAGGAGGGATTCCTAAAGAGAATCTAAAAAAAATTTTTGACCCATACTTTACGACAAAAGAGAAGTCAGGTGGTACAGGACTTGGACTTTATATCTTAAAGCTTATTGTTGAAGATAGTATGAATGGGAAGGTCTTTGTAGAAAATAGCTCAAAAGGTGCTGTCTTTACATTACAAATCCCAGATAAATAAAAATATATAGGGTAGACCGATATGTCACTCCCCTATATAACATTTAATTATCTAACTTAAGCACAGCCATAAACGCCTCTTGAGGAACATTTACTTTCCCAATAGCCTTCATACGCTTCTTACCTGCTTTTTGCTTCTCAAGAAGCTTTCTTTTACGTGTAATATCACCACCATAACACTTAGCAGTTACATTTTTACCTATTGATTTTACATTGGTTCTTGCAATAATCTCATTGCCAATACTTGCTTGAAGTGCAACCTCAAAGAGCTGTCTTGGAATAAGCTCTTTAAGTGACTTAACAAAAGCTAAACCTCTACTTCTAGCCTTCTCTCTAGGAACAATAATAGAGAGTGCATCAACAACCTCTCCTGCTACTCTAATATCAAGTTTTACTAAGTCTCCTGGTCTAAAGCCTATAGGTTCGTA
>JALWNF010000172.1 GCA_026995985.1 Campylobacteraceae bacterium | reverse complement strand
CCACTATAACGTCCTGATTTTATAATACGATTTGCCATATTAGAAGAGTTACAGACAACAACTACTTTATATAATATTTTCCCTGCTATATCTACCTCTATTATCCTCATCTTATAACCACTATCACTCTGTGTGTCAATAAAACTTTTAGCATTTTTTCTACTACTAAAAGAAGCAACTTGGACATTTATTCTATTTATAGCTACTTGAGAATCGTATTTACTATAATTTGAACTAGCTTTTAAACCCCTATAAGAGTCATTCTCTTGGTTAGATTTTTCATCTGTTAAATATGGGTTATTATTAATATTAGAACTATTTTTCTGTATTGCTTTTGATAGAGTTTCTATTTTAACAGAAGCAATACCCTCTTGAAGTAGCCCTATCTCTTTTGCTGCTTGATAGGACAAATCAATAATTCTACTCTTTTTAGTTGGACCTCTATCGTTAATGCGAACCTTAACAGACTTATTATTTTTTAGATTGGTAACTTTTACAATTGTACCAAATGGAAGTGTTCGATTAGCCGCAGTATAATCGTACATATTAAATGGTTCACCTGAAGCTGTTATTTTACCTTGATACTTTTTCCCATACCAACTTGCATATCCTATTTGAGCAAAAAGTACTATAGAGTTTAAAAAAATAAGTGTTGTAATAGATTTAATATTCATAAACTTAATCCTTAAATATTACTTAAGGTATAATAACTTAAAATATATTAATTTTTTTATATTTAATTAAGTTTTAAAGAGTATTGTTACTATTTTTAAACACTTATAAATATTTTATACCAATAATTAACCAGCACAAAATATGTAAGATTACTGTAAATAGAACTGCTGTTGCTCCTATATCTTTAGCAGCCTTTGCCAAAGGGTGAATATCTGTAGTGACTAAGTCAACTACATTTTCAATAGCAGAGTTAAGTAACTCTGCAATCATAATCATAAAGTAGGTAATTACCAATACTAACTTATAAATCAACTCAAATGGCAACAGATAGATAGTAGGAAAGATAAAAATAGCAATTAAAAGCTCTAATTTAAATGATGTCTCATTTTTAACTGCATGCATCAAGCCATCTAAAGCATAAGAGGCATTTTTAAATAGAGTATATTTTGGCTTATTATTCATAATTAAAGTCCAATAGTTAAATATACTTGTCCATTTCTAACATCAATACCTCGCACAAAACTAGAGCCTACTAAACCTGCCTTTTTAATATTATAGATAGGCTTTTTAGAGATAGTCTCTGCAATAATCATACCCAAAGAGCGTCTCATACTATCTGTTAGATACTTAGACAAAGAGAAGTTCTGAAACTTTAACTCTTCAACCATTGGATTTGCTAAATATATATTTTGTGTCTTTGGGTCGAAACGTACACCAGAAGCTAACTTCAGACTTCCACTAATACCATCAGGAATTAACATATTGGTAAATCTAAATGAGGTACCAACATTTAGCTTATCACTCCCTTGCTGTCCAAGTACAGTGGGGTCAGAGATTTCAACTGTTCCTAGTGCTCTCTTCTCTTTTACAGGAAACTGCTTTGCTAATGTAGTATTTATCATACCCATAGGAACAACAAAAGAGTAGCCTCGTCCTTGTGGGTCAACACCTACACAAGCTGAAAATACTCCAAGATATAATCCTAAAAAGACCAATAAAATTTTTTTTATTTTCATAATACTCCTTTAATTTTTTAATCTACACTATCTTCTTCACTATATGATTCAACTCTATGAAGATAAAGAGCATGTTTTCTAGCTCGAAGTGTCTCCCTTTTTGATTTTTGAATCCTTGCTAAGGTTTTATCAACAACTAAATAGTTATGTTTTACCAACACCCCAACAATCTTTTTAAAAGTTGGAGCAGCTGTTTGAGAAGCAAAGTATACCCTTTTAGGCTTAATTACAAAAACACCTATAGTAAACTTATCTCCTAACTTATCATTAGCAAATCCATAAAAACTACTATGATACTTCTCAACATAATGTCCCCTCTCTGAGATGTGTGCAGTACCTGTTTTCCCTCCAACTATAAGCCCATCATATTGTGCTGCTCTTCCTGTTCCATTATTAACTGTTGCTTGTAGCATTTTGTTAATAATATGTGCTGTTTTTGCAGAACAAGCTTGAACATTAACCACATCTCTTGGAACTTCATACCTCTTTCCTGTTTGGTCTGTCATATAATCAACAATCTTAGGAGTCACTATAACACCATCATTATTAAAAGCACTATATCCACGTACAAGTTGCATAAAGTTTGCTAACATTCCATACCCATACGCCATATTGGCACTATGTATTTTATGATTAAGTTGAGAAGCACTCTTGATTCTTCCTATTAACTCTCTAGATAAATCTACTCCTGAGGGTTTTGAGAGTCCAAAGTTTCGCCACCCTTCATATAGTTCCATTCCTGTTAATCTCCAAGCTATCTTAGCAATTCCTATATTGGAAGAGTGCATAATAATTCCCTTTGGAGTCAATGATTTAAAGTAGTCATCATCAGAGATAGTATAGTTATTAGTAACTTTTAATTTTCCACCTAAAGGAATTTTCTCATTTAAGTCAACCTTACCATGGTCAAGAGCAATTGCCATAGTAAAAGGTTTTATAACTGAACCAGGTTCATAAAGATACTCTGAAAACTTAGGGTGCAAAGCATTAACATCTCTTTGACGTATATGTTTTGGGTCAAAACGTTCAGAGGAGGCTAAAGCATAGAGTTTACCTGTAGTAGAGTCCATCACCGCAACCATAACCTCTTGTGCCTCTGTCATCTTTTTTGTTTCAGTAACTACAGCCTCTATATCTTTTTGAAAAGATAGAGGAATATTGAGATGCAAATCCATACCATCTATTCGTTGTGTTGTATGATTTTCTCCATCAAGTAGAGGTACTCCATGTATATCTTTTTTAGCATATACTAAACCATCTTGTTCAGCCTCTAAGTATCTATCATATGCTCTCTCTAAACCTTTTACACCTTTTGGTTTACGATAGTTATCTCTCATCTCTGTATGAACATATCCAACAACAGGAGTTAAAAGCTTTT
>JALWNF010000171.1:4378-12685 GCA_026995985.1 Campylobacteraceae bacterium | reverse complement strand
CAAGGTGTTGCATTTTCAGCTAAATATTTTGGTATAGAGGCTACTATTGTTATGCCTGAGTCTACTCCTCTTAATAAAATCCAAGGGGTAAAGGAGTTTGGAGCTAAAGTTATTTTGTATGGAGCAAACTATGATGAAGCATACTCTTATGCTATAAAGTATACAAAAGAGAATAACTTAGAGTTTGTTCACCCATTTACAGATGATGAGGTAATGGCAGGACAAGGGACTGTTGCACTTGAGATGCTAGAGGTAGAACCAGATTTAGATGCAATTGTTGTGCCTGTTGGAGGAGGAGGTCTCATAGCAGGAATGGGTGTTGCCATAAACTCTATAAGTCCAAAAACTAAAGTTATTGGCATAGCTTCAGCAGGGGCTCCTGCTATGAAGGAGTCATTTGAGAGCAAAGAGGCACATGGAACACAAAGTGTACGAACTATTGCTGATGGTATTGCTGTTAGAGATGCCTCACCAATTACTCTTAAACATATCTTAAAAGAGGTAGATAACCTAGAGCTAGTATGCGAAGATGAGATTGCATCTGCCATTCTATTTTTGTTAGAGAAGCAAAAACTCTTGGTTGAAGGAGCTGGTGCTGTAGGTATTGCTGCACTACTCCATAACAAAATTCCTCTTAAAAAAGGCTCTAAGATAGGCATTGTCCTAAGTGGAGGAAATATTGATGTAACTATGCTCTCACTCATTATTGAAAAAGGTCTTGTAAAGAGTAGTAGAAAGATGAAACTCTCTGTTGTTATGGTAGATAAACCAGGTTCACTTATGGCATTTACTGAGTTATTAACTAAAGTAGGTGCAAATATTGTTCATATAGGATATGATAGAACATCAACTGACCTTAAATTTGGTGATGCCGTAGTCTCCGTGCATTTAGAGACCAAAGGCATTGAACACCAAGAGGAGATTCGTAAAATTCTTAGAGAAAATGAATTTCAGTTTAAAGAGTTACTATAAACTCTCTATTAACACTTTATGACCATTAAGCAATCGTGCCATACGATGTTTTTCAGTAATAACTCGTCTTCCCCATAAAAAGTGTTTTTTATAAAAACAGTGCGTATTGAAGTTACAAATAACAACTTTTTTAGCACTTGAACTAGCATGAATAAAATTTCCATTACCCAAATAGATACCTACATGTGTTACACGGTTTGGGTATCTTCTTTTTGTTGCAAAAAAGACTAAATCTCCTTTTTTGAGTTCATGAAAAGATACAAACTGACCCTCTTTAGCTTGGTCACGAGATACACGTGGAAGATAAATACCTACATCACCAAAAACTTTTCGTGTAAAACCAGAGCAATCATAGTTATTAGGACCAGTTGCACCCCAAACATATTTATACCCAAGTAGTGCTTTTGCATTCCACTCTATCTCATCTTCAACTTTTAGTGGAACCCAATTCTCCTTTTGTATTGATGTTTTTTCAGAATTTATACTCAATTTTGTTAAATTAATCTGCTGCTCTCTCTGCTCCTTTACTTCAGAAAAAGCACTCTTCTCCTTTTTAACTTGTGGTTGAGTTTGACTACAAGCTGACATAAATAGTGCAAATGCTAATAGTGATACTCTTATAACTTTTCCTTCCAACATCAATTCAAATCCTCCTTATTTGATTTCTTGATAATTAAAGCATAACAGATTTTTTTAATTTTGTCTTGCCTATTTTTTATTTTTTTTAGAGTTTGTGAAAAAAAAGTTCATTTTCTATGAATAAATGTTTTTTTGCAAATAATAAATAACATTAATAATCTTATAATATTATTTTTAAACATAATTAGTGAGTGAAATTTATAATTACAACGGAAAATTAATGAGATTAAGTTATTTGAAAGTAGTTTTAAGATAAAGATTTTTTTAATATAAAAAACTAATTATATATATAAGTTTTATTTAATATCAGACAAAAAGTCTGATAATTTTTAAGCAGTCAACTCTTGAAGAGATATTTTAGCAGCTAAAATTGCCTCCTCTATCATCTCATCTGTTGTAGCTGTAGAGATAAACCCTGTCTCATACGAAGAACAAGCAAGATAAACTCCTTTTTCTAACATCTTACCATGAAATTTACCAAAGAGTTCAGAGTCATTCTCTAGGGCATCATCAAAGTTCTTTACAGGTTTGTCAAAAAAGAAGAAACCAAACATAGAGCCACGAACATCAGTTACCATTGGAACACCTACAGCATCTGCTGCCTCTTTAAAGCCCTCCATCAATCTTTTAGCTCTCCTCTCTAAAGTAGCATATATTTCAGGATTTGACTTTAACTTTCTAAGTGAAGCTAAACCAGCAGCCATAGCAACAGGGTTACCAGAGAGTGTTCCTGCTTGATATATTGGACCCTCGGGTGAAAGCTCTGCCATAATCTCTTTTCTAGTTCCAAAAGCACCTACTGGCATTCCTGCACCTATTACCTTTCCAAGAGTTACTATGTCTGGCTTTACACTACCAACCCCTTGGTAACCCTTTAGAGAGGCTCTAAACCCACTCATAACCTCATCAAAGATTAACAAAGCCCCATGCTTATCACACAATGCTCTAAGCTCCTCTAAAAACTCCTCATCAGCAGGAACTAGTCCCATATTTCCTGCAATAGGCTCAATAATTACACAACCTACTCCCTCTTTACTCTGCTCAAAACACTTTTTAACTGACTCAATGTCATTGTAGGTAGCCAAAAGTGTATGTTTGGTCAAATCAGCAGGAACACCAGGGCTAGATGGACTTCCAAAGGTTGCCATGCCTGAACCAGCTTGAACCAAAAGTGAGTCTGCATGACCATGGTAACACCCTGTAAACTTTATAAAGTCATCTCTTTTAGTATACCCACGAGCCAAACGAATAGCAGACATAACAGCCTCTGTACCAGAACTTACAAAGCGTACCTTCTCAATGCTATCGAACATCTCTACTATCTCTTTTGCTAACTTCGTCTCTGTAAGTGTAGGAGCACCAAAGCTAAGACCCTTTTTAACAGCATCAATTACAGCACTCTCAACATCTGCATCACAGTGACCTAAAATAAGTGGTCCCCAGCTCTGAACAAAGTCTATATACTTGTTTCCGTCTATATCTATAAGGTATCCCCCCTCACCTCTATCTATAAAAACAGGTGTTCCACCCACAGATGAAAATGCACGAACAGGAGAGTCAACACCCCCAGGAATAACCTCGTAAGCCTCTTTAAATGCCAATTCACTATTGTTATAACTCATTCTTTTTAATCCTAATTAAAAATTTTTTTGATTATACTCTTTTTAATATTTTAACTTGGACGGTTTATGAGGTTTTTTGTTGCATTTATTGTATCTCTGTTAATTTATGCTTTAGTTATTTGGCTCTTTATAACAAAATTTTCAGATATTGAACTCTACCCTCATAAGAGAAATGACCATATAGTTAAGATAGATATTCGTAATATTCCTATACCTAAAAAAACAACTCCACCAGCTCCAAAAGCTCAACCCCAAAAGATAGAAAAAGAGCCTATAGTTACTACAAAACCTAAACCTAAAGTTATACCTAAAAAGAAGCTCACTAAGAAAAAGCCTACAAAAAAGAGACCTATTGTCAAAAAGAAGCCACATAAAAAGAGTACTCCAAAAAAGAAGTTAACAAAGAAGAAGCCTGTTCATAAAAAAGCTATTAAGAAAAAAGTTCCTAAAAAAAAGGTCTCTAAAAAGAAGATACCAAAACAGAACACTACAGATGATATTGTCTATATTCCAGATGCATTTATAGAGCAACCAAAAACACCCAAAGAGTCTAATAATCTTGCATCTTTTCTAGGTTCTCCATCACAATCACAACCTAAAAGTACTTCTCTCACATACCCAAACAAAAAGATTAGAAAGCTCTATGGTTCAAGTTTTCATAATATGACACCTACACAGCAGAAGTTTATAGAGGACAACCTAGATGAGATTCAAGAGATAACACAACGAACACTTACAAGAAGAGGCTACCCCCAAGCAGCAGCAAAAACAGGTCAAGAGGGAACAAATGTTGTCTCTTTTAACTTACACCCAAACGGTGACATCTCTAACCTACGCCTAAAAACAAGAACAGGGTATCGTTCATTAGATGAGAACACTTTAACACTTATTAGAGTTGCTTACAAAGACTACCCTTACCCTAAGACAACTACTAAGATTGTCTTTTATGTTACCTATAGTTATTATGGGTATTAAAAAAAATTTCTATTTCAATTTCTATAAGCCACAAACCTCAACCAAACATAGCCAATAACCCCTGCAATTAAAGAGGCTAACAAAATCCCTACTTTTGCTTGAAAAATAAGCTCTTGGGAGTTAACAAATGCAAGGTCTGCAACAAATATAGACATAGTAAACCCAATACCTCCAAGAAATGCCACACCAAAGATTTGGCTCATGCTACTCTCTTTTGGGAGTTGGGCTATTTTTAACTTAATAGCCAACCATGCTATGCCAAAAATACCCAAAACTTTTCCTCCAATAAGCCCTGCTATAATCCCTAATGAGACAGGCTCAAATAGTACCTCTCCTAAAGAGGAGAAATCAATAGTTATCCCAGCATTGGCTAGAGCAAAAAGAGGAATAACAATCAATGCTACAGGTAGATGAAGCCCCCGCTCTAATCTTGAAGCAGGTGTTCCAATGTCATCGATTTGGTCTTGAATATTTCGTAAAATTGCTTTTTGTTTTTCATTGAGTTCATGAATATCTCCTGTTGATACCTCATCATATTTATTAAGTAGAGATTTAATATGAAAAGAGAATCCATCTGGTGTTCTTTTTGGTTTAGATGGAATTGCTAAAGCTGCAATAACACCTGCAATAGTTGCATGAACCCCTGACTCTAACATAAAGAACCATAAAAAGAGTCCAACAATAAAATAAGGTAAAATAGCATGTATTCCAAAACGATTAAATGAAACCAAAACTAAAAATGAAGCTCCTGCTAAAGCTAAAGGTAGAAGATGAATCTGTTCTGTATAGAAAAGTGCTATTACCAAAACAGCACCAAGGTCATCGACAATAGCTAAAGCAACTAAAAAAGTTACTAATGCAGAAGGAACTCGTTTCCCCAAAAGTACCAAAGCAGAGATAGCAAAAGCAATATCTGTTGCCATAGGAATGCCCCAACCCTTTACACCCTCTGTTCCATAATTTATAGATAGATATATAAATGCAGGAAAAAGCATTCCCCCAATAGCAGACAAAATAGGTAAAATAGCTACTTTCAGATTAGACAACTCTCCTACTAAAATCTCTCTTTTTATCTCTAAACCAATTATAAAAAAGAAGATTGTCATAAGTCCATCATTTATCCAATGATGAATTGTGTGGGAAAGTTCCCATGAACCTACAGTCAAATTTACTTTGGTATGAAAAAAGTATGCATAGTCTTCTGTTAGTGGTGAGTTAGCAAGTATCAATGCTAAGATGGTCATAAACATCAAAATCATACCTGTTGTGGTCTGAGCATGTAAAAAGTGTTCAAAAGGTGTAGCTACTCTTTTAAATGCTCTCTCCCATGGGGCGTATAGTTTCATTATTTTTCCTTATATATTTTTAGTGGTTTATCATAAACTATTATTTTTATTATTAAGAAGTATATATGAATAAAGTTAATAAAATATAAATCATATAACTACTACAAATAAACTATCAGCAAATTTTTACTTATATATTTATTTTATAATACTACTAAATAAACTTTTATACCAATTCAATATTTGTTAACTCTGAGTTTTGTATAATTCCTATTTAATGACGATTTGGCCTTAAATTTTAGTGATTGAGTTGTAACATATTAATAAATAAAAAGAGTTCAGATGAGAAAAATATTAATTTACTATTTGCTATTTACTATAGCTTTATTAGCGGAAAATTTTTTAAAAAATTTACAAGATAATGGTATTATAGTTACAAAAGAGGGGAAAAGCATTCATGTAAAACGACAAAAGAATAAATTGTGTACTAAAGAATATCTTGCCCCTGAGCCTCTTTTTGGTAGTAAATATGCAGGGGAAGATGTTCCTACTGTATGCAAAAAGAGCTTTGTAACACATGTTGGTGTAATACAACCTATGCACCTTATTGAAGGTGTTAAAACTGTTGGAGAGGTTGAGGTACTAGAGCACATTAAAGCTTCAGAGAAAGAGCCCTCAAAGTATCTATTAATTGATGCAAGAGCAAAACAGTGGTTTAACCAAATGACCATTCCAACAGCAGTAAATGTTCCATTTAATAAAATAAATTATGATGTAGATTTAGAAGAAGATGATTTTAAAACCCATAAAGAGTTCCAAGAGTATCAAAAGAACTATAAAGAGATATTTAAACTATTTGGTATAAAAGAGACAAAAGAAGGATTAGACTTCTCTAAAGCTAAGACTCTTTTACTATTTTGTAATGGTAGTTGGTGTTCACAGTCACCAAATGCTATTATGTCACTAGTAAATATAGGATACCCAACAAAAAAGCTTCTTTGGTATAGAGGTGGTATGCAAGATTGGTTAATATATAATTTTACTGTTAGCAAAAGAGAAATTAAGGATATAGACTAGTTTTTTCATCTATAATAAAATAGAATAAAAAAAAATATAATCGAATTAAAAGGCAATCTATGAATAAATGGCTACTACTTATATTAGGTATTATCTCTATACTACTACTATCTTATATATCTTTTAAACAAAAAGCATCATTAATCCAAGAAGATATATTAAAAAGAGCTAACATACTTCATGAAAATTCAGCCTTTAAAGATGTATATATTAAGCTTAAAGGAGAAGGAATCGGATTAACAAGGGAAGTTGTTTTACTAGGTAAGGTCTCCTCTAAAGAGGAGATATCTCTAGCTTCTAAGATAGTTGAAGATATTGAAGGAGTTACAAAAGTAAACAACTTATTAAAAGTACAAACATCAAAAACTATTATCAAAGAGGTTAAAAGTATAGAAGATGAACCACACTTAAAATCTAAAAAAACTATAAAAGAGAAGAGAGAAGAGAAGAAGATAGATGATAAAAATATTAGTTCTGTTGACTCAAATATAACACTAGTAGATAAAAATATTTCAAAAAAATATAGTAGTGAAGATAATATTACTGATATAAATAAAACCAAAGAAATTAATGATACTGAACTTAACTCTACTAAAATAGAACTTCTAGATACAAACCTAACAGTAGACAGTAACGAGACAAACCAATCTATCTGTCAAAATCGGTTAAATAGTATTTTAAGTAAAAGAAAAATCCATTTTGCATACAATAGTAGTAATATTGAAAAGAGTAGCTATAAAGAGCTTGAAGAGATTAGTACTATTTTAAAAGAGTGTGCTGTAAAAACTATTGAAATCAATGGATATACAGATAATAGAGGAGACCCAAGCTACAACAAATACCTAAGTCAACTAAGAGCTAATAGAGTTAAAGCCTATCTAATCTCAAAAGGTATCGACAAAAACTCTATAAAAGCTTTTGGACATGGAGCTAAAAACCCTATTGCTTCAAACAAAACAAAAGAGGGACGAGAAAAAAATAGAAGAATTGAATTTATAATAAAATAGAAAAGGAAAAAAAATGAACTACTTACTTATACAAATATCACTTTATCTACTTACAGCAGGATTTATTGGATTGGTTGTTGGTTGGCTTATACGAGGTAACTGCTCTAGTAAGCTTTTAGAAAACGATAAAAAATGGGAAGCAAAATTAAAAAATGAAGAGCAAAAATGGAACAAACAGATAGAAGCTCTTATGAATGAAAAACAGATGGCAATACAACAATCTCAACAAGAGCTATATGAAGCAAAAGAACTTCTTAACCAAACTGAACTAAGACATCAAGAGTTTGCTACATCAGCACAAAAACATAAAAAAGACTCTATATCACACCTTGAAAAAGAGAATAAACTTTTAGAGGAGAAAGTTGTTGAGTTACAACGTAGACTTGTTAAAAGTAGTAGTGAACTAGAAGTACTTAAAACACAAATTTTAGATTTAAAAAATAGTCGTCCAAATGATAATACTAAAGATTTTTCAGAAGAGAACAAAAAACTTCAAAATGAAATCTTAAACCTTAAAAAACAGATTGCTACTATTATCTCTAGTGCTACAGAGAAAAAAATAAATCTAACTACTCAGCTAAAAGATGCAAAAGAGAAAAATAGAGAGTATGAGAGAAAACTCTCTGAACTATCACGAGAACTTATTGTCTTAAAAAATAAGCTCCATACTGAAGATAATGGTAAATCTAAGAAAAATAGATAGATAGTTATTTAATTATAATATTGGAT
>JALWNF010000171.1:0-4368 GCA_026995985.1 Campylobacteraceae bacterium | reverse complement strand
TAAGCTAAAAAATTGCAAAAGTCATTCTCCTATAAATAAGTGAATACAATATAGATAAAAATGGTATTTTGAACAAAATATAATTCGCAATCCTCTTCCATAATCTACGATTTGGGAGAGTGAGGTTCACATCAATATAATTAGTAAGTTCCTACCATGCCTAATCGGCTGTGGCAGATAAAAAAATATGAGGTAGAAACTATTTAGGTACTATGAAGAGATACTAAAAAAAGGAAGAAAAAAAATATCTCTTACATAAAAATTATAGTAACAATTTGTGTCTTGATTGTGTAGTGCAAATGCCTATTTTATAGTGTTTTGAAAGGTTATTTTTAATGATAATTTATTGCAAAATAAAATTAGAAAAAATATAAAAGCAACAATGGTCTATTTAACTCTATTTGTCTCTTCTCTTATCTCTGCAACTCTCTTTCCTCTAGGAAGCGAAGCTTTACTATTATATAATTTGAATAAGGGGTACTCTGCTCTTTGGCTAGTTGTTTGGGCAACACTAGGTAACACTTTAGGGGCTGTTGTTAACTACATCTTAGGCTACCAAGGAGAGAAGTTTTTAGAGCAAAAAAAACTTATTGACAAAGATAAATTTATAAAGTTTACTAAGCTCTTTAAAAAGTATGGAGGCTACTCTCTACTTCTCTCATGGCTACCTCTGGTTGGTGACTTTTTTACACTAGCAGCTGGTGTAGCTCGTTACTCTTTTATAAACTTCTTTTGGTTAGTTTTAGTAGCAAAACTTGGAAGATATATATTTGTGATATCAGGATTCTATTTTATAAAATTTTAAATCTTTTATAGTATACTTTTATTTTATTAAAAAATATAAGGGAAAATTATGAAGTTAGAAGAGTTTAAAAATTTTGATTTAGATTATAATGTTTGTGAATGTTTTGATGTAACTTTAGGTGAGCTACTTGAAGCTATTGAAGAGGGGTATAATAGCATTGAAGCACTTATGGATAGAACCGATGCTGGTACAGCATGTGGTCTCTGTCGCTCAGTAGAAGAGGATAAAGATGGCGACAGAGAGTTACATCTTGAAGAGATTTTAAAATTTTCAAAAGAGAACTAAGTTCTACTTTAATCCATAACGCCCATCTGGGTCATATACAAAATATACATCAGTAGGGTCAAGTCTAGGTAATCTATACTTTACCTCTCTCCTATTATCTCCCTTTAGCTCTAAATCTAATAGTGCCAACCGTTTAGGCTCTTCTGGTTTCTTTTGTTTGCTTGGGTCTTCAAGTACTGAAGTATCAACAATAGTATCAATAATATTATCTACCCAATGTAACTTTTGAGCATTTTTTGCCATCTCCTGCCAATCACCTTTTGCTGAGTGCTCATACATCTCTCTCCTAAACTCTTCAACTGTAATTCCCATTTTTTTAGCAATAGGCTCTGCAAACTCAATCCACCACTCATTAAGCTGAGCTAATCTCTCTTGATGTTCAGTAAGATTTCCATATGACCAACAACTTGGCTGATGATGTAAAATAGTTGCATGACCATAAGCAAAAGATTTATCTGCTAATGTTACAATAATTGCAGCCATAGAGGCAGCATGTGAGCGTAATACAACATAGATAGGTGCTTTACTTGACTTCATAGCTTTTAAAATAAGATACCCTGCCATAGCTGACCCACCAGGAGAGCTATCTATAACTATAAAAATAGGCTTTTTTGAGTCTTTATTATTAAAATAGTTAATCTTATTGGTAATATCAGTTGACATCTTTTCTGTAATTATACCATTAAGAGATATACGTCTATCGGAAATTACCAATGTAGTATTATTGTCAGTTAAAGGATTATCGAGATATTTAGGTGTAGCAGATGCATACTGCTCTCTACTCTTTCTTGCTTCAATCTCTTCTATCTCTGCCTTAAGTCTATTTGCATCTAATTCCCATTCTGCTTTCTTAAGCTCTATCTCTTGAGTCTTCTGTTTATTTTTTAACTCTTGAACTTTTGTATCATACTCTAGTTTAGCAATCTCACTGTTGTGTTTTAACTCCTCATCATATTTAGCACTTTTCGCTTTTAACTCTTTAAGAGCTAACTTTTCAGTAAGCAACTCCTTCTCCCACTTTACCTTTTGAAGCTCCATTAAGAGTTCAGCATGTTCACGCTTTAACTTCTCTTCTAAGAGTGAATTTTTTAAAGAGAGTTTTTTCCCTTTTAACTCTAAAGCCTCTGTCTCAACATCATGACTATTGGTAGTAGTAAAATTTTTTTGGGTAGCGTTATGTTCACTACTGTTCAAAGCATGAGTATTAATGGTAGTAAGTAGCAAAATGGTAACAAGACTTAATTTTCTATTCATGAGTATCCTTTTTATCTATTTGATACCTGAATTATATATTTAAATAGTAAACAGAAAATTTCATTAAGTAAACAAATAGTTACACTTAATTAACAATTAATTAACAAATTTAATAAAAGATAATATGCAATAGATAATATATATATTAAATAGTAACTATACTAAAAGAGTTGTACCCCCAAATCTACACTCTCTTCTCTCTCCTCTTTTTTACCAATAGGTCTTCCTAAATCTATATTTGGAGTTTGTTTATCTACAATCGGAGCTTGTTCTTGTTGAGGTATCTCTTCAATAACCTCTACCCCATCACTATTAACCAAAGGAGGCTCTTCTACAGGAGTCCACTCCCCCTCCTCTTCATTATCATCTATAATCTCTGTCTCATCATTAATAACAATTTCAGGCTCATCAGCACTAATCTCTAACTCCTCTTGAGGAATATCTGGAGTTAACTCAACTGTAGTAGTATTTTGCTCACTATTTTTATTAACCTCTTGGCTCTCATTATTTTCATACAAATCTATCTTCTTCTCCTGCTTTATACTCCTGTCACTCAATGGAGGGTGAGGCATAACCACACTCTTTACTACAACTCTATTCTCCTCTTCATGTATAGGTTTCTCATGAATTAGCTTATAACTATAAAAGACTAACCAAGCTAAAATAAGTGCTACAACAATAAGAACTTTTAGTAAAATATTTGACATCTTTTCCCATTTTTACTCTTTTTTATTAAAAAATACTCTATCATATTACAGATTAGATAACAATTAGATTCTCCTTACTTAAACAGAGTACCTCTAATTTTACACTTGTATCTACAAGTATAAATCTATCTTCTTTGTTTATCTCACTCAAAGCCACCCTTTTCCCATCAAGCACAACCTCTGCCCAACCATCTTTCTGTTTTAGTTTTGGGTCATAGAGTCTCATCTTTTGCTCTAAAGAGTTTAAAGTTTGAGTTTTAAGTTGCAAAGCATACTCAAAATTTTCTCTTAGAAGTTGAAGCAGAGGAGTAACTTTTGCTTCAAACTGCGTAAGTTTGTACTCCATTACTCTTTGAAACTCCTCTTCTAAGTTTTTAAACTCTCTCTCTACCATAGCAATCTTTCTCGAAACAGATTGACGAGAAAACTCCTCTGTTAAAGCTTTTAGAGTCTGCTCCTTATTTGCTAAAATCTGTCCCATAGTACGAGCATAACGATTCTGTAGTTCACTAAGTGTATAAAGCACCTCATTTTGGTCAGGAAGTATCATCTCAATAGCAGCTGAAGGTGTAGGAGCTCTTAGGTCTGCTACAAAATCAGAGATAAGAACATCAACCTCATGCCCAACAGCAGAGACCACAAAGGTATTGAGGTTAAAGATAGCATCTGCTACTATCTCCTCATTAAAAGCCCACAAATCCTCTTTACTTCCACCCCCACGACCAACCACAATGGCATCGCACTCCAGAGTGTCTGCAAATGCCAAAGCCTCTGCAATCTGTGGAGCAGATTTATCACCTTGAACTAAAGTATCTATGACAATAACTTCAAGCAGTCGCCACCGTTTATCTATGATTTTAAGCATATCTTGCAAAGCTGCACTCTTAGAGGCTGTAACCAATGCTAATTTTTTAATGTACTTAGGTTGTGGTTTCTTTCGCTGTGCATCAAAGTAGCCTTTTTGTTGTAACTTCTCTTTGAGTTGTTCATAAGCAAGTGCTAAAGCCCCTTGTCCAAAAGGCTCAACACTCACTGTCATTAACTGATACTCTCCACGAGGAGTATAGACTGAAATCGACCCATTAACAATTATATGTTGCCCTCTCTCTAGCCTAAACTTTAATCTGTTGGCATTTGAGCGAAACATTACACACTTTAGGCTTGAGTTTTTATCTTTTATGGAGAAGTAGATGTGACCAGAGTTATGGTAGGTTACTGATGATATTTCACCCTCTACTGAGATGTGCATAAAGGTTGTCTCTAGGAGCGATTTTATTTTTGTGTTTAGGGAGGTTACGGTCATGGTTGCACTATTCA
>JALWNF010000170.1 GCA_026995985.1 Campylobacteraceae bacterium | reverse complement strand
CACCTTTGCCCATAGAGTTGGTTTTTCCTGCTACAACATAGCCACCATCTTTAGTCATTGTAATGGCTGTTCCCTCATCATAGTACTTAAAGCCATAAATTTTAAACCAGATAAGTTTACCATTTTTATTAAAGTTCATAATAGCTAAGTCTGTCTGTTCTGAGTTATATGAGCGTGTCTTACCTGTAGCGACAATACCTCCTGTTGGTGTAGGAGCAACAGATAGTAGAACATCATTTTCATCTTGACCTAAAGTTCTTGCCCAAATCTTTTCCCCTTTTTGATTAAGTTTCATAATAAAAAAGTCAGCATCACCTGAGTGTTCAATTTCTCGAGAACCAACCATAACAAAGTTTCCATCAGCTGTTCTTGTAAGTGACTTGGCATCATCGTTAAGCTTTCCACCAATGGTTTTAATAGAGACTTCATTTCCATCTTTATCTAAACGCACAATGTAAATGTCTCTGTAACCCTTTTTTGAAAAAGAGTCTGTGCTTCCAACAGCTAAAACTCCACCATCACTAGTTCCTGCAATACCACCAGCAAACTCATCTCTCTCTCCACCAAAAGATTTTTGCCATATAACTTTACCATCTAGTGAGAGTTTAGCTACATATAAGTCACTACCATTGTTTGGTTTTAGAGATTTAGTAGAGCCTATAACAATAAGGTTTCCATCTTTAGCACGAGATATAGCTACTCCTATATCTTCTTTTTTACCTCCAAGCATCTTTCTCCAAATGGTGTTACCATCTCTATTGAGACGTGTTACACAAATATCTGAACGTTCTGCCCCAAATGACTTACACTCCCCCACAATGGCAACATCTCCCTCTTCTAGCATTACTACACCATTAGCAATGTCATCATCTTTACCACCATAAATCTTTTGCCATACTGTTTGAAAAGCAGGTTTATTTTTGGTAGGTTGCTTTATTTTGTTATCATTAGCTATAAGCAGAGAAGATAGTAGAGATGACAGTAGTATTATTTTTGAATATCTTTTTATCATAACTTTTCCTTAATTTTTTTTATTTTATTATACTATTTTTCTTGTACTTTTAGAGATATTTCTTCTTAAACCATCTATAATATATAGAAGTAGCTAAAAATCCACACCCCATAACTATAGTAATATATTTTAACTCCATTCCCAATTTGGCAGCATAGCCAACAAAGAGAGTAACTAGGATATTGGTTATCATAAATATCATGTCATTATAAGCAATAACTCTACCTAAAAATTTTACCTCTATCTCTTGTTGAAGTAAGTAGTATGTATAAGACCAAAGGGAGGTGGTTAAGAGACCTACCATAAGAATACCAACAAGTGAGAGAGAAAAATTGTATTGAATAAATGCCCAAAATATGATGGTTAAGCCTTGTGCAATAAAAAAGTAGTGAAGATTTGTACTCTTGATAAATCGTCCAAAGATTAAAGGACCAACCGTAAGACCAATAGCACGTGTAGCATTTAACCACCCTATGGCTAAAGGTGCTGCTAAAATATATTTATAGTGAAAATCTGCAAGTAGTGTAACCAATGCATCAAAACTTGTAAAACCAATACTTGAGTGTAAAAAAATAAGGTGTAGAAGTTTTTTATGGTTTTTAAGATAGTTAAATCCACTCTTCATCATCTCTAATGCATTTTCAGTATGAACAATACTTTTTAGATTAATTTTTAGGTTAATAACAACTATTGAAGCGATAATATAAAGAGCAATATCAATTGAGAAGGTGGCAATATAGCCAAAGTAGTATGTGACTAATCCTCCTAGTGCCATTCCAATTGCAAAACATACTGACCAAACCATAGAGTGAATCTCATTGGTATTTTTTAACATCTCTCCTGTAAGAATTTTAGGAAAGAGTGCCATTTCTGCTGAGAATATGGTAGAGGCTGCAATAGAGCGAATAAATAAAAAGAGCATAAGCCAAGGTATTCCATCTAAAGAGTGAATAGTCATAAATAGTAGTGTCATTACAATCTCTACTAATAGTAGAGTTTGCATTAAGTTTTTAAATGGAATACGGTCAATAATATAACCAGAGATAGGAGCTAAAATAATAGAAGGAAGCATGACTATCATTGCCATGTATGCAATAACTGTCTCAGATGCTCCATACTCAACCAACATAGAAGCAATGGCAACTTGAGAGAACCAAGTTCCAAAGTATGAGATAAATTGTATAAAAGTTAATTTTGCAACTATTGGATTTTTTAATGTCTCAACATAACTGAGTTTACTCATCATTTACAGGAGTATACTCATGCTCAGAACATTGTACTTCTGCAATTTCACACTTTTTTTTATAGAAAGCTAAATACTCATCTTTTGCTTGTTTTAGAGCCTCTTTTAGTTTTTCACTCTTGGTAGTTGTACCATCATCTCTTCTCCAAACCATAACTTGATGTTTAGCATCGTCAATAATCAGCTTTAAAGTATCTTTATCAAGCTTAACATCAATATTATCTTGAATAGCAATTTTAGATGTACCATTATCATCATATATTACTTTTTGTACAAACTTTCCATCTTTTTTAAAGAAAATTCCTAAATATGTCTCAGCAAGACCATCTATAACGGTTGCATAGTAGTAGCCATAGTTATTGGCATCTAACTCTTCAATAACTAAATATCCTTCATTAAGTTCTTGTTTAATGCTCTCATTACTATATGTACCTTGTTGAAGAGAATACTCACCAATAATGCTATTCTCTGGTATAACTTTTAAATCATCAATGTCAGTAGTTTGTTTAGTAATAGGTAATCCTGGTGGAACATCACTTGTAGATATTATAGCACTATTGTGACAAGCTGTAGTAAATAGTAATGTAAAAAGAAGTAAAAAAATATATGGCATATTTATCCTTGTATTAAATTTATTTACTTATTCTATCATATAAAAGATAATAGTAATTTAATGAATAGTAAATATATATTTATATTATAACATATATTAACATTGGTAATTTTCTAAGTAATTAGAATTTATTAAATAAAATATATTTAGTTATTCCTTTAAAAAAAAATTAATATATTAACTTAATATTAAATTAATGCTAAAACTATTTAACTTA
>JALWNF010000169.1 GCA_026995985.1 Campylobacteraceae bacterium | reverse complement strand
GGTTCAATAACAGGTTCAAAATCTCGTGTATCAAAATTATAAATTTCAACTTTTCCACTTCCTATATCATACCACCAACCCTCTAAACTAATCTCATCTTTTTCCAAACGTGTTTGAATATATGGGTACTCCATAAGTCTTTGTAGAGAGCTAATTACATTATGTTTCTCTG
Organism: Campylobacteraceae bacterium; assembly: GCA_026995985.1. Taxonomy (GTDB): domain Bacteria; phylum Campylobacterota; class Campylobacteria; order Campylobacterales; family Sulfurovaceae; genus UBA1140. Next base: position 12,665 of record JALWNF010000169.1, on the reverse strand, counting down.
TTAACTCAAAAATATTTTTATGCTGATTTGCATGTACTTCTAGCATAGCTGCACTCTTAGCAGGAACAATATATTGAAGCCAGTTTTCAACATGAGGTAAAGAGGGGTCATCTTCTTGATGCTGATGATACATATGTGCACAAGCACCACAGTTACTATGTCCTAGGACAACAATTTTAGGAATATTTAGTACATTAACAGCATACTCAATAGCAGCTTGTGTTGAACCTTTTGCAGGGAGATATGGTGGTACAACATTACCTATATTTCGTGCTATAAATAGCTCTCCTGGCTTTGCATTGAGTAATAAAGCAGGATTGATTCTACTATCACTACATGTAATCATCATAGTATGAGGTTTTTGTTTTTTAGATAGATTAGAAAATAACTCTTCATTCTCTTTAAAGTATTGATTTAAAAAAGTACTATAGCCCTCTTTTTGTAATTTTTCCATATTTTATTCCTTATTTTTAAAATATAATATTTTAAAACAATTAAACTTATTAAATAGTTAAAAATAATTAAATTTTAATTGTTTTTACTAAAAAAATAAGACTATAGCCGAATCAACCTCAATGGATTTATATGTTTATTATCTTTTGTAACTTCAAACATTAAGCTCTTCTCTACCTTTCCTATAACAGTTCCTTTAGCAACTTTTTTACCAACACGAACTCCAGGTGCTAAACGAGAAAGCTTTACATAGATAGTATGAATACCGTTACTATGCTCTATAATGACTACTTTACCCAACATACCACCTGAATTTTCAGCAAAGACAATCTTTCCTGCTAAAACAGAACGTACCTTTGCACCAGCATAAGGAGCCTTTAGAGTTATAGACTTATTAAAAATTTTAAATTTATAGATAGGGTCAATATAGGTACCATACCTCTTAATAAGTCTTGCTCCTCTAATAGGAGATATTGTTTTACTGCCTGTATATTTTGAACTTGACTCTGAAACTATAGAGTTTTTGGCTTTAATATGGCTACTCTTCTTCTTTGCTACTACTTTAACTTCTCTATTTTTTGCCTCTATTGTATTATTACGCTTAATAATTTTTAACTTTGCTAATTTTTTCTCTAAATCTCTTCTACTCTCTTTTATTTTGTTAAATCTTTTCTGATAAATAGCCTTATCTCTAGCAAGATTCTCAATCAACTTATCTTTTTGAGCCTTTTTTAACTTAAACTCCTTACGCTCAGCACGATACTTTTCAAGAGCTTTTGAAATACGTAACTGTTTTAACTTTAAAGCAGACTTCTTCTCTTTAAGTCCTGCTATCTCCCTCTCTAGCTTTTCTATCTCTTTAGCATTTTTTTTAGCATAGAGTCTATATGCCTCCTTCATCATTACAGAATCAGGAGTTGGCTGTTTTAGTTCATCTAAAGCTAATGCTAAAGAGAAGTTTTTAGCTACCAAATCAAGAAATTTTTTCTCTTTTTTTTCAATATTTAAACCTATAGAGTTTAACTCATCTGTATATTTCTTCTCCTCCTTTTGCAACCTTAAAAACTCTGCCTCACTCTCTTTAATACTCTTTGCTAAACTTTTTAACTTTGCAACTAATGCTTTCTGCTCTTTTTTGGCAGCCAATATCTTTTTAGCTATCAAAGAGAGTTTTCTGTCCATCTTTTTGTACTCAATCTTCTTAATCTTTAACTGCTTTTTACTATATTTAATTTTACTATCGATTGATGTAGAGAAGAGTAAAGATATAAAAAGAGGAAATAGAAGAGTTATTCTCATCTACTCCTCCTTAATATTAATAACAACTAAAAAGACTGCTATAAGCACTACTGTTATTGCAGCAAAGAGTAAAATAAAAACATCACTAAACTTAAAAACACCCTCAATATTCTCTTTTAAGATTGCCATTTGGCTACCTTGCACCCATGAGTTTTTAAAAAGGTAGAATAGCCAAGATGTCATAATAGCAGAGATTATAGCATCTATAAGTGCCATATTAATTAAAACCTTTGAACGTAAAAATAGTGAAGCTCCAAAAATCTCCATAACCTTCATACGCTGAGCATGTAAAAAGTTCCAAACCTCCATCTGCTTTACAATAAGGAAGAAACCAAGAATAGTCATAAAACCAATAAAGGTTCTAAATGAGAACTTAATAAATGAAAATAGTTCATATTTAGACTGATAAGAGGACTGAAATGTCTCTATACTTAAAATATTACTACTCTTTTGAAGATTATTCTTTACAGACTCTAGCTCATCTACAGTTAAATAGCCATCTAATTTTAATGAGTAAAAATTTGGTAGAGATGATTCAAAACTTTTATTTGCTGATTTATCTTTATTCATATTTAATCGTTCTAAAATCTTAGACTTTTCAAGCTCCTCTACCTGTTCAATGTGTGAATCCCACGCTTTAAAATCATCTATACTCATCTCATCTTTTGAGACAACTATCATACTATAACCAGCTTTAAGTCCCTTTTCAAAACTATCTGTAGTACGGTCAAATACAATAAAAAACTCTAAACCAAGTAAAATAGCAATTAGAGGAAAAATAAGTGAAATATGCTGTTTAATGAACTTCATAAATACTCCCATTCTTATCAATGGTAAAGTGCCTATAAGGAATGTTAAATACCATTGGAATTCGGTGAGTTACCACCACTACTGTTGTCTCTAGCTGATGACAAGCATTCTCCATTAAATCCCAAATAACATTAGAGGAGTACTCATCTAGGTTTCCTGTTGGCTCATCTGCTAAGATTAAAAATGGATTTTTTGCTAAAGCACGGGCTACACCTACTCTTTGCTGCTCTCCACCAGATAGCTCTAGTGGATACTTATGCTCCTTTCCTGTTAACTTAACATGATGTAAAAGTCTTTTTGCTTGTGTCTCTTGAACCTCTGTAGAGTAACCAGAAATCCATAGGGGTAAAACAACATTTTTTTTAACTGTCCACTCATTTATAAGCTTATAGTCTTGAAAAACTATTCCTAAATGTGTTCTTAACTCTTGCAGATTTTTTTTACTAATACCTACCATATCTAAACCACCAACAACCAATGACCCAGACCTAGGGGCAAGATTTCCATAAAAAGATTTTAAAAGTGTCGATTTACCTGACCCACTAGGTCCTGTAATAAAGACAAAATCTCCCTTTTTTATAGAGAAGGTAGCATTTTTTATAATATCTTCATCATTCTCATAGCCAAGTGTAAGATTGTTAGCTGTAATAACATTAGGCATTTAAATACTCCATAATTTTTAAGTGTGTTTTATAGTTAGTGACAGTTTTGACAGGATTAGTATGAAAATAGTATGCCTCTTTTCTATCAATATAGATATATTTGTGTTCAGGTCTATCAAAACTACCAAATGCCAACTTAATTAAAATTGCATCATCTAAAATATAATACAGTCTCTCAAAATGTATAAAAAAACCATCAAATATTTGAGGTTTATAAGATATTTTATCTAAAATCTCTTTTTTATAGACTATATCTTTAAATGAGAAGTCAAAGTTAATCAGACGCTCTTTAGACTCCTCTAAGGAGGTTACATAGACGTCATAAATATCTTTTTTCTGTTTAAGCCAACGTGCTTCATATTTACTTATTACATCTAAAGCCTCATTTTTTCTAATCTCTACAGAAGTTTTAGCAACACTATCTCCCAAAAAGGTTTCAAGTGAATACCAAAAGTACTTATGTGAGTCAGTTCTAAGTTCAAGCCTTCCTCCCTTTTTAAGTACACGCATCGACTCCTCTAAAAAGGAGCTAGATATAACTCTACGATGAGGCTTCTTATCCCAAGGTACAGGAAAGTGAACAAAAATTTGGTGACATGAGTTAGAAGGAATCATCTCTAAAAGAAGCCTTGCATCATAGTTAACTACCCAGATATTCTTTAGACCTTTTAGCTCAATCTGCTTTAAAACTTGCATTGCAGAAGGAGTATGAATCTCTATACCAATAAAAAGCCTATCTGAATGCTTCTTGGCTTGATAGAGAAGATGCTTTCCTGAGCCAAACCCTACCTCTATAGCAACTGAATTAAAAGGGAACTTTACATCTTCAAAATCTTCAACTCTCTTCTCAAACTCCGATGACTTAACCTCTCTTGTAGAGCGAATAGCAATATTTGAGCCTAAGATATCTAACTTCAATCCATCTGCTAAGTCAGTAATAGCCTGTTTTACTAAGTCTACCTTGAGTGGTCGTGTGACCTTATCATACTTTAAGAGCCATGAGTCCTTATTTTTTTTTATATGAAGAAGAAAAGACTTATCTTTATGCTGTACACCCAATAACTCATCTTTTGAGAAGCTATCTTTTGCTTTAAAAAGTACCTCTGTATCACCATACCTCTTATTTTCAACCAAGGAAGTATTAAAAGGCTTAACCGTAATATGTGGCATTAACTATCTACCTTGCCTGAATAGTTATAGTTGCACTTGGTCTTGAGATACTATCATCAAAGCCTACTGCTATTACACGGTAAGTATATCTATTACCAGGAACAATAGTACTATCAATATACTCAGACATCATTCTATGCTTAGAAATACCTATCCATTTCCACTCACCACCATTCATACTTCTTTCAATCTTATACATCTTTACACGCATATCAGTATGAGGTCTCCAAAGTAGCTTAATGGTATTAATTGCCTTTTGATACCCCTTTAGAAAAGTTACAGGTGGAAATGGAGGCAGTGTTTTTATCTCAATTACTTTACCATGAGGAGACTCAAAACCACCTCTTAATGTTGTAAATGTATATGTATAGGTACTATTTTGCTGTAGTCCTGTATCGACATAATGTGAAGCAAAACGATTACGTATAGTTGCAATTTTCTCTAGCTCTTTAGTAGAACTATTTACATACTGATTTGTTTTTGTTCTATAGATATTATACCCTTGTATCCCTTCTCTAACCATTGGTTGCCACTCAAAAGCAACATAGGTATTACTAGGAATTGCTCTTACATTATTAAGTTTTGGTAAGTTTGGGTCTAACTGTTCATTGCTCATATTAACTAATGCAGAGGGGTTACATCCGTTTAGTAATAGTAGTAAAATAGTTGTCAATGATATTTGCATTAATCTTCTCATTAACCTCTCCTTCGTTAAAATTTTTAGCTATATACTCCCGCATATCACTAAAGAGTGGAGCTACAAACTCCATCTTCTTTTTTGTTATTGGGTGAAACAGATATAATTTATATGCGTGCAAAAATACTCTATCTATTGTATCTTTTTTGCTCTTAAATCCATATAAAGTATCTCCTAGTATATGTCTACCCAAACTCTCTAAATGAACACGAATCTGATGAGTTCTACCTGTAAATAGTTTAACTGCTATAAGCTCCTCTTTTTTCTTATTTGAAACCAATTTATAAAAGGCAGACTTTGCCTCTTTTCCATTAGGAACTACTCCCATTTTAAAGCGATTTTTTGGATTTCTTCCTATTGGTCTCTCTACAATACCACTCTCTTTTAGAGGATAATCTATTAAAGCTAAGTAGTAACGCCCCATACTTTTGTCTCTAAGCTGTTGACTCAACCTCTGATGAGCCTCATTAGTTTTAGCTACTACTAATGCACCTGTAGTATCTCTATCTATTCTATGGACAATTCCATGCCTCTCCTCTCCTGCAATAGTCGAAAGAGAGATACCCCTTTGAACAAGCCAATCAACCAATGTTGCCCCTTTAACAGATGGTGCAGGGTGAACAACCAATCCAGATGGTTTGTTAACCACCATCATTACCTCATCTTCATAGAGTATCTCTACATCAAAATCAACAACTATAGGCTCTTTAGGAGTAGCCTTTTTAAAAGAGTATTCAACTCTATCACCAATAACTAACTTTTTACCTGTTTTTAGAACTACTTGCCCATTAACTTTTACTAAACCCTCTTTAATAAGCTGCTCAACTTGATTGCGACTTTCACCTAAAATATCTGTTAAAATCTTATCTAAACGCCCTACTGATTGAACTTCAAATGATTCTAAATCCATATTACTCTTTTTTAAGAAATTATAGCTAAATTATTTATGAGTATTAAAGTAGATACCTAAATTTAAAAATACTCTATAGGAGTTTTCATAATCATTAGCTTCACGCTTTAACAGATATGTAGAGACCTCATAATACATCCAATCTTTATGAAAAAGATGAAAAAAAGAGCTATGTAGGTTAACATTGTCTATCTTACTTCGACCAAAGTTTTTTATAGAGTCTGTTACTCCAAATCCTACAGAAACCTCTTTTGTTCTATCTAATTTATAAAGAAAAGAGTAGTCACTGTCAAAAACTTCTATTGGACTCTCATCATAACGAAATATATTTCTCCATACTCCTCTTAGAGAGTCATTAAAATTGTATAGTGTATTGAAACTAAGATAATCTTCAAGTCCACCATCTGTATAGAGACGAAAATTATTTGAGATAGCTGATTTAAACTTTTTATCTTCATATAGCTTATAGTTACTATGATAGTTAGCATAAGGAACTAAAGTGTGTGAGCGAATACGTACCCCTCCACTAAGTCTATTTGTAAGTCCTTTTATATTAAACTTTAAAAACTCCAAACGGACATAGTACCGTTTATTTTGCAAATTATCTTGAATTTTATCTTGTTGTAGTTGAGTCTCATTATATAAGATATTATCACTATCTTCATCTTCTATATAGAGTCTTAAGTGTTTTTGAACTTTTGGAAGATTGACTCTTACTCTAAAACGTATATCCTCTTCAAAATCTAAACGACTCTCTTTTGCTATAGATATACTAAGCTCTGCATGTGTATTATTGTGAGATGTCTCATTTGAATCAACAAAAAAATTATCAATACTACTCATAGTATCTACCAATAGATTTGAAAAGTTATTTCGATACTCATCAATAAAAAAATCATCATCTCCAAAAAGAAGAGCTGTAAATAGAGATAATATAATAGTATATTTTTTAAATTTCATAATTGGAATTATAGTAGAAGTTTAATTAGAGGAGTATGGCGGACAGTGAGGGATTCGAACCCTCGGTACCCTTTCGAGTACGCACCCTTAGCAGGGGTGTGGTTTCAGCCAGCTCACCCAACTGTCCAATAGTTTGTGGAGTGAGATTATAGAGAAAGAGAGCTTAAATAAATATAAAAATAAGCTATATTATTAGCTATTTTTTTACTTCTTGTTTAGCCTCACACTTAACTTGCACTATTATTGGCTCATTAAGGTCAAGTCTTGCAGAGGTCAATGCCCTTCCCCAAAGGCAACCAGTGTCAAGTGCTAAGACATTTGAGTCTTGATAGTAGCCCAAAGTTGACCAATGTCCAAATACAATCTTGAGTGTAGTTGAACGTCTTGTAGGACAAGCAAACCAAGGCTTTAACCCCTTTTTAAAAACCTTATATTCAGTAGGTGGTCCCTTCTGTTTAAAGTCTAATCGTCCATCATCTTCACAAAAACGCATAGCTGTAAATGAACTTAAAATATATTTATCTATATCTAAAGAAGAGGCTTTAGGACTAAATTTGTTTGAACTAATTTTATACATATGCTCTAACCAAGCCTTATAGTTCTCTCCTTGTAACTTCTTTTCAATACGTGAAGCGTAGCGAATTGCCATTCCTAAATCAAATTGAGGTGAGATACCCGCATGAGCCATACAGTAGCCTAATTTAAAATCCCAATGTAAAAATGGTTGATGACGTAACCAATCAATCAAATCATCAACATTTGGTGCATTTAAAATAGGCTCAATTGTCTCATTAGACTTCTTAACCCCTGCATAAGCAGCAATAAGTGCTACATCATGATTACCTAAAACAACTTTTATGGACTCTTTTATGGAGTATAAATAGTTAAGTGTCTCTAGCGACTTATCTCCACGATTAACCATGTCACCTGCTATCCAAAGTTCATCTACCTTAGGGTCAAACTTTATCTTTGCTAAAAGTCTCTCAAGTGCATCAAAACAGCCTTGAATATCACCTACTGCCCAAACTGCCATTAAAACTCCAATAATTTTTTATATATTTCAACTTTTTGCTCAAAACTCATCTTTGCATAAGCCGAAGATGGAGAGGGAAGATAGATAGTCTCTATCTCTAAATAACTAAAATGCATCTTAAAAAGTCTCTCTGCCAAACGTCCCGTAAAGGCTATCTTCTCAATAGTTGGGTGTTCATCTAAAAATTGAGTAATATCATTAACCTCTATATCTTCCAAAGAGCTATCTAGTGAATTCTCTCTTTGACATGACTTAACCATATCCCAAAGTGCTATTTTTGTCTCTTTTAAAAGCCATATCTTTTGGTCTTGGTTATTGATAGGATAGCCAGATATAATTGAGAGTATTTTCCAAAACTGATTGCGTGGGTGTGCATAGTAGAAACTTTTGTTAAAAGAGTCTATACTTGGAAATGAACCTAAAATTAGAGTTTTACTATCTTTAAATACTATTGGTTGAAATGGGTGTTTTAGATGTTTATTTTTCATATTTTGGAAGTATAACCAAATAATTGCTCCAAATCAATTTTGACTATGGAAAATAGTGTTATTATCCTTTTTATAATAAAAAAAGGATTTAGATATGAATAGCACTACTATATCTTTATTTCTAATAGTAATCTCCTCTCTACTATATGCTGAAAGTGGCAAAAAGGTATTTGAGAGCTACTGTTGGGGGTGTCACCACCAAACAGCTACAGCATTTGGTCCCTCTTTTAAAGAGATAGCCTCTAAAAGAAGTGCCCAAGAGATAAAAGCTATGATTACCGACCCAGAGAGTGTCTCTAAAGAGTTTGGCTATAAACGTAATGCTATGCCAAAACTTAATCTTAAATTAGATGAGCTTGATGCCATAACAAAATATATTTTGTCATATAAAGAGGTCAAAAAAGAGGAAGAGAATATTACTAAAGAGCAAAATAGGACTTTAGAAAAAGAGCTCTATTATATGTTGGATAAATATATTTTAGATAAGAATGATAATAAACGCTATCCTATAAAAAAAAGATTCTATTATCATATGTTTGACAAATATATGTTAAATAGATATGACAATGGAATCTATCCAAACTATATGTTCTACTTTGAAGATAATAGAACAATAAAGTTTGAGATAATTGAAGAGTATAAAACTATTGAAGAAAACCCATATCCAAATATAGCCTCTAAGGAGCATTATTGATGTTTAGACTCTCTAACCTACTAAAATCTGTAGTTGAAGGCAAACCTACAAGAGTGCTTAATGGAAGCATTGCTATTTGGAACTTTACAAATCGCTGTAACCTCTCTTGTTTGCACTGCTACTCTAAAGCTACACTTGACTCAACAGATACCTTAACTACTAAAGATATTATGACTACTCTACCAAAGCTTAAAGCCAATGGAGTAAAGTTTATTATCTTTTCTGGGGGTGAACCACTTACTAGAAAAGATATTTACCAAATTGCTCAACGCTGTAGAGAGTTAGGCATTGTGACCTACCTCTCAACCAATGGATTGTATGTAAAACACTCCAATGCCAAACAGATTTTAGAGACCTTTAACTATATTGGTATTAGTATTGATGGAAGTGAAGAGGTACATGACAGATTTCGTGGACTCAAAGGCTCATTTAGAACCTCTATGGAGGCTGTAGATTTGCTAAACAGTTACAATCTAACTAAAGTCGGAATACGTTTTACTATTACAAAAGATACCTATGATGATTTAGAGTTTATCTTTAAATTAGCAGAGCAACACAATATTCCAAAAATCTATATCTCTCATCTAGTCTATTCGGGTAGAGGCTTAGAGAACTTAGAGATAGACTTAACCAAAGAGCAACGTAGAACTGCTGTTAACTACATCTTAGATAAAGCCTTTGAGTACCATGAGAGTGGACGAGACATAGAGATAGTTACAGGAAATATGGAGATGGACTCTATTTTATTCTATAATAGATTTGTAGAGAAGTATCCTCAATATGCCACAGAGATGAAAAAACGTCTTATAGCTTGGGGGGGAAATAGTGCAGGAAGAAAACTACTCAACATAGACTCAGAGGGCAATGTAAAACCTGACCCATTTTTCCCTTTTATCATAGGCAATATTTTAAAAGAGGATTTTAGTGATATTTGGACAAATAACCCTACAGAGATATTAGAGAAGTTAAGAGTTCACCCACGCAGATTAGGTGGAAAGTGTAAGAACTGTCAATATTTAGAAATTTGTAATGGAGGCTCAAGAAGTCGTGCCTATGCTATATATGATAATTTGTGGGCTCAAGACCCATCATGTTATCTAACAGACAAAGAGATTAAGGAGACAATATAGTGGGAACAGTATATTTAACAGGAGCAGGACCTGGAGACATTGATTTACTAACAGTAAAGGCACTACGTATTATTCAAAAAGCAGATATAATTATCTATGACCGATTAGCAAATCCAGATATTTTAAAAGAGGCAAAAGATGGTTGCAAGTTTCTCTATGTGGGAAAAGAGGACTCTCACCATACCTTACCTCAAGAGGAGATAAATGAGCTTATCTACCAATCGGCTCTAAAGTATGAGACCGTAGTACGTCTTAAGGGTGGTGACCCTTTTGTCTTTGGACGTGGTGGTGAAGAGGGAATCTACCTATATGAACGAAATATTAAGTTTGAGTTTATTCCAGGAGTTAGCTCTGCTATTGCTGTTCCTGAGTATGCAGGAATACCTGTAACACATAGAGGTTTAACTGTCTCTTTTAGAGTTGTCACAGGACATGAATCTAAAAAATCAAAATCACAGATTGATTGGGAGAGTTTTAAAAGTGATGAGACAATAGTCTTTTTAATGGGTCTACACAATCTTAATAAAATTACTAAAAAGCTTATAGAGATAGGGAAACCAAAAAACTACCCTGTTGCTGTTATTAGTCGAGGGACAAGACCTGATGAGAAGAGTGTTATTGGTACACTTGAAGATATTTATGAAAAGGCAAAAGATTTACCAACTCCTGCACTTATTGTTGTGGGTAGAGTTGTAAACTTACATAACCAATTAAAATGGTTTGAAAAGTGACACTTATATTTACTATTATTGTTTTTATGTTATACTATACAGATGATTGATTTAAAAGATATTCCACTATTCTCTTCTTTAGAGGAAAAAGATATAGAAGAGCTAAAAAAGACTATAAATATAAAACGATATAAAAAAAAGAGTATTCTTTTTTATGAAGGTGAGCAGAGTGAGTATCTGTATATTTTACTAAAGGGAGATGTAAAACTATATAAAACATCACCAAAGGGAACACAGATTCAGATAAACCGTCTTTTAGCTCCTAGTCTTATTGGAGAGTTTGCATGTTTTGAAAGAGAGAAGTTTCCTGCAACCTGTGAGTTTATAACCGATGGAGATGTAGGTTTACTTCATTTTGATAAACTCTATGAGTATCTCAATAATGCTTCATTTGCTTTAGAGATTATTAAATCACTTACAAGTAAAGTGTTACTACTCTCCTCTTTAGTGCATCAAGAGACCATTCTCTCATCTGAAGCAAAAGTAGCTGATTTACTTATAAAAAAAGAGGCTATCTTTAACCGTCTTAAGAACAATGAGATTGCATCTATTTTAAATATCTCTCCTGAGACATTTTCACGTATATTGAGTAAATTTAAAAAAGAGTCTATTATTGCTATAAAAAATCATAAAATTAAAATTTTAAATAGAGATGCTCTCTTTCTTATTATTGAGACAAATACAATTAAAGAGTGCAATAACTGTATTGCTAACTTTAAGAGGGAGATAGAGCAAAAGAGTTAGCCTCCTCCCACTCCCTAAAAGAGTCATCAAAATAGAGAATCCTCTGTTTTTTAAACTCCACAGTTGAGTAGAGTTTTCCATACTCTTTTAGTCCCGTCTGCTTTGCCATCTCCTCTATGAGTCTATCACACTCCTCTTGAGTCTTGGCATGAACCATGGCAAAGAGATTGTATGACCAATTATGGTAAGTAGGTCTAAGATAACAGTGACTTACTGCTGAAAACTCAGCTAACTCTCTACCAACCTCTTCTGCTCTATCTTCTGGCACTACCCATACAGACATGGCATTTGCTCCAAACCCTGCTCTTCTATGGTTAAGTATGGTAGCAAAACGACGCATAACTCCACTCTCTTTTAACTCATGAGCCAACTCAAAAAATCTTTGGCTACTCATATTTAGTCTCTCAATAGATTTTTTAAAAGGTTCAGGTATGACCTCTATATCTTTTTGTAGCTCTTTAATAACAGCTATATGTTCAGAAGTAAGCTCTATTGTTTTATGAGCAACTTTTCTAAGTTTCTCTTTTTTTGCTCGTTTGCCTGTAGTGTCCATCTTAACAGAGATTTTAAACATCTTTAGTGTCGGAAGCACAATGGCATCTTTGGCATTAGTACGCTCTTTAAGTATCTCTATGGTCTTTTCAAGTCCTAGTTTAGAGTCAGGAGCAACTGCTATGGTGAACCAGATATTGTACTCATGATTTCTTAAGTAGTTATGGCTTACTCCAGGGTGTGCATTGATAATCTTTGCCACCTTATCTACTCTATCTTCATCTACTTTAAAAGCTACTAAAGAGGATTTATAGCCTAAACGTTTGGTATCAAAAATTGCAGAGGTCTGTCTAATAATCTTCTCCTCTTTTAACTTTTTTATAGTAGCCATA
>JALWNF010000168.1 GCA_026995985.1 Campylobacteraceae bacterium | reverse complement strand
TGGTGACGGTCTACACGGCTCCCAAGCTTTGGTTTAGAGTCATTAAGGTGCATACCTGATAGATACTTAAACCCTACAATACAATCAAACTCCTCCATTGTCTTCTCATAAGCCTCTCGTGTACGCAAATCATAACCAGCTGTAAAGGTGTGACAAGTATCTAAGCAAACACCTACTCGGCTCTTATCTTCTACTCTCTCTATAATATGTGCTAAATGTTCAAATCTATACCCAAGATTAGTACCCTGTCCTGCTGTATTTTCAATGACTAGCTTAACCTTTGAGTCTTTTGTAGCCTCAATAGCAATATTGAGTGACTGGGCAATTACATCTAAAGAGTTTAACTCTGCCTCCATAATCTTTTCAGCATAATCTGGGTCGCGTTTTCCAACCTTTACTAAGTGGCTTCCTGGGTGAAAATTAAGTAGCTCTAAACCAAGCTGTTCACAACGCTCTAACTCATCTATAAAGGCTCTACGAGACCTCTCTAGCTTCTCTGCTTCTGGGTGTCCTAAGTTAATAAGATAGCTGTCGTGAGGCAAGACATGTTTAGGTAAAATACCTGATTTTTTAAGATTTGCCTTAAAGCTCTCTATTATCTTCTCCTCTAAAGGTTTAGCAACCCACTGTCTTTGGTTTTTTGTAAAGAGAGCAAAAGCTTTTGCTCCTATCTTTATAGCATTTAGAGGGGCATTGTCTACTCCACCACTTGCACTTACATGTGCACCTACAAACTTCATCTACTGCTTTCTCACTTTTATTAAGATTTGATTGAGCTTGTCACGAAAAACTCGCTCTTTTTGATTTACGCTGTAAGATATATCATAAATACCCTCTTTTGTCAATTTTTGAGAGAATGAACCATCTCTATTTTTTTCTATATTTTCACCTCTAAAAATAGGCTCTCCTCTAAAGATATTCTCTAATAAATCTTTGTCATAAGCTCCATTTAAAACTCTCTCATTAAAAGCTACTTTATCCATACACTTAAATTTAGACATACAGATATTTAATCCACCTATCTCTAGCTTCATCAAAGGTTGCCCTGCACCATAAATCTCAACCTTAACATCACTAGGAGAAGCTGTAACAAACCCCATATCGGCATATTTGATTTTAGGTGTTTTTATTACTATAAAAGCACTCTCCTCTCTTTTAGGTTTTAACCCTACACAAGCTGTCAATAGAGTCAAAATAGATAAAGCTAAAACTGCTCTTTTTATCATACAAAATCCTTTTTTGGAAATTATATCGAATATTATATTTTTTAAGAAAATTTTAAGTGTTTTTAGCTATAATTTCGTTCATAAGTTATAAATATGGCCCCTTCGTCTAGCGGTTAGGATCCCAGGTTTTCATCCTGGTTACAGGAGTTCGAGTCTCCTAGGGGTCACCATTTCATAGCTTAATCTCCTTTTTCTAAAAAATATGGCCCCTTCGTCTAGCGGTTAGGATCCCAGGTTTTCATCCTGGTTACAGGAGTTCGAGTCTCCTAGGGGTCACCACACTTTAACTCTCTGGATAGTTTTTTTGACGCTTATAAATATGTATTGTTTTAAAAGTTGAATATATAAATAAAATAGTAAAAATAAATAAACTCCACATACTCCACTCAAAAATATTAAAATTTAATTCAATTAATGTCAAAACAAGCCATATAGCTGTAACCTCTGCCATAAAATAGATTATAGGAATAAATCTTCGTTTACGTCGTCGTTCAACCGTACGAACTTCTCTATTTTGGTACATCTAAAATAGTCTCCTTATACTATCTGAACACTCTTGTACTCTGTTTCCTCTAAGTATCTCTTTAATACGACGTTTACTAATAAATCTATTGCCTCTATCTATAAGCACCTTCTCTATCTTTAAAGCTCCTTTTGATGTTAATTTATAGAAAATTATATCAACTTCATTTTGCTTATTAACTGAAATTGCCATATAATCATATTTTATACCATGAGTATAGTTTGGGTGAATTAGATAATCTTGTAGTGTTAATTTTCCTAAACCTCCACTCTTTAGCTGAATTTTAACTTCTCTTTGAAGAGCTGTGTAACAACCATAATCTTTAACATTTAAACTACGGTCATATCTCTGTTGTAACTCTTTAAATGTAAGAGTCTCTCCTGTTGTCATTTTTATCTCACTATTTGGAGCAAACATATCTGGTATATAACCAATAGTTACAACTGGTCTAAAGAAGTTCTCTATGCCTTGTATAGCAATCTGATAAGCCAACTGCTCTTGGCGAAGCCTCTCTGCCTCTTCTCGTTTTTTAGCCTCTAGCTCCTCTTTAGCTTTTATTGCCTCTTGTGCTTGGTACATCAATCTATAATATTCTATATTTGTAACTTTTAACTCGCTTGTCAATCCAAGTAGTGGATTTCTTTTATTATGTAAAATCTTTACAATCTGTTTTAGACGAGAGATATTTTTGCTCTTAAGAGCATGAACTAACTCTTTGTAGAGATTACTCTCTCTAAGAGCAAGTGTTAAGATTAATGCTCTATCAAAACGAGTAAAACGGTTCATTAGTTGAGTATTTAAAGAGCTAAGTGCCTCAACTATATACTCATCTGCTACCTGCTTAAAGTTATCTACCAAAACTCTAATTGGAATTTTTCTTTTAGGTAAAATATACTCCATCAAATCAGCAACTCTAGGATCACTACTATTGTATACAAACCTAAAATTTGGAATACCATTTATGGTATCTACAGTTGTTAAAGTAGAGCGATATTGAGGCTTTAGAAGAATATACCCCAACTCTCTTGTCTCTCCACCATGAGGAACATAAAGTTTTACTTTTAGATTAGCCACTTTAGTAGTAAAGTCTCTATTTTTTGTTCCATCTATATCTCCATTTTTAAATGACTCATCTAAAAGATTCAAATAGTTCTGTGTTATTGGGTCTTTAATAATGTTATTTGTTTTCATAAAAAAATTGGCTGTTCTAGGAACAAAAAGTGAAACCACATCTATTAAAATACCAAGCTCTCTTGTAGGAACCGTTGTTGCTGCCTCATTTTTCTGTAAAATTTTAAGAGAGAGTTTATCGCTATCGTTAACTACAAATGGCTCTTCATTAATAAAGTTAGCACTTTTATGCACACATGAGATATTATTTGCATCATCATTTAACAAAAACC
>JALWNF010000167.1 GCA_026995985.1 Campylobacteraceae bacterium | reverse complement strand
TACCTGAAGCACTCTTAAACTTTTTAGTACGACTAGGTTGGAGTCATGGAGACCAAGAGATATTCTCTGTTAAAGAGATGATAGAGCTTTTTGACCCTAAAGATATAAACAAAAGTTCATCGAACTATAATCTTGACAAACTATTATGGCTCAATGCCCACTATATTAAAAATAAGCCTCATGATGAGTTAGCAGAGCTGTTGGTAGATTTTGGGGTAGATATTAGAGATAGTGACAAGAGAGATTTAATCTTAAATGCAACCAAAGAGCGTGGAAAGACTTTAGTGGAGTTGGCTAAACAGATTAATTTAATTTTAAATGCACCTAGTGAGTATAATGCAAAAAATGCTAAAAAGGCATTTAAGGGTGATGCTGTTGAGATTTTAGGTGAGTTTATAGAGATGCTAAGGGGTGCAAATGCCTCTACTAAAGAGGAGTACCATGCTGTTATTGAATCTATAGTAACTAAAAGAGAGATAGGTTTTGGAAAAATTGGGCAACCTTTACGTGTCTCTCTTTTAGGCTCTATGACAGGTTCAGGGCTTGATGAGATTATGGCTATTTTGGGTACAGATGAGGTAGTAAGAAGAGTTGAGAAGGCTATAGAGTTTATAAATGGGTAGGGTGCGATGGCAATTGTACCCTATATCTATTTTTTGTAGGGTGTTTCCCCCTGAAAACACCATTAATTGTATTGATTTGGTTTTGATGGTGTTGTCAGGGGAAAACACCCTACAAATTTTAACCATTAATTCAATGGTGTTGCTGAAGACGGATAGGAATGAGCTAAAAAGGAAATATAAAAATGATAAAGAAAACAATTTTTAGAGAATATGATATAAGAGGAATTTTTGAAAAAGAGCTAAATGAGCAAAGTGTAAAACTTATTGGTTACTTTTTGGGAAAAAAGATTAAAGTTTTAGGTGGTGTAGTAGCCATTGGTTATGATGCAAGAACTCACTCTCCTATTTTACGTGACTACTTAGCTTCTGGACTAAATTTTGCAGGGTGTAAAGTGTTAGATATGGGCATGGTAGCAACACCTGTAAACTATTTTTCAAACTATGTACAACCAACAAATATAGAGGAGCAAGTTAATAGCTCTATTATGATAACAGGCTCACACAATCCAAGTGAGTATAATGGATTTAAGATAACACTAGATAAAGCTCCATTTTTTGGAGAAGAGATATATGCTTTAGGTGATGAGATTATTGCAAATAGCAGTATGCAGATACCAACTAATACAGAACGAATAGCAATAGAGTCTAAAAAACAGTATATTGAGTATATGGTTAAGAATTTCTCTCATCTAAAAGGCTTTGACAAAAAGATAGTAATAGATGGTGGTAATGGGGTTGTTGGTACAGTTATAACCGATATTTTTGATGCTTTGGAGTTAAACTATAAGGGGATATACCTAGAGCCTGATGGAACATTTCCAAACCATCACCCAGACCCATCTGTAGAGTCAAATCTAGCAGATATTAAAGCACTTTTAGAAAAAGAGGGTGAGATTGCCTTTGCTTATGATGGAGATGCAGACAGAATTGCAGTGCTTACTCATAAGTACAATATTAAAGGTGACCAGATGGCACTTCTGTATGCTATGAAGATGGAAAATCCAATAGTCATTGGTGAGGTAAAGTGTTCACAAGTGATGTATGATGAGCTAGAGAGACGAGGGGCAAAAGCTATTATGTACAAAACAGGTCACTCAAATCTTAAAGTAAAGATGAGAGAGACAAATGCAGATTTGGCATGTGAGGTAAGTGGGCATATATTTTTTAAACATCGCTACTTTGGGTATGATGATGCTATCTATGCTACACTTCGTATGTTAGAACTATTACAAGATGGAGTTAACCTCGATGAGGAGTTAGAGTCTCTTCCTAAAGTCTACTCTACAGAGGAGATAAAGGTAGCCACAACCGATGAGGAGAAGTTTGTTTTAATTGATACTATTAAAAAACTACTTAAAAATCCTCCTAGTAGCTTTCCAAAAATTGTAGATATTATAGATGTAGATGGAGTGCGAATAAACTTTGAGAATGGTTGGGGTTTAGTTCGTGCTAGTAATACTACTCCTGTACTTGTTACACGTTTTGAATCTACAGATAAAGATTTAGTCAAGATGTATGAAGACGAGGTCAATAGAGTTATTTTAGAAGCTAAAAAAATGGTAGGATAGTCTAATGAGAAACAGACTCCATTTTAACCGTTCTACTTTTGAGATAGATGAGAAACAAAAACTATTTAGAGAGATAGATAAAGAGCGTTTGAGTATTGGATACTATAACTTACCTGAACAGAATATCGATGAGATTTTAGAGTTTGTAAATAGCTTTAATAAGAGTATTGAAACTATTGTTGTTTTGGGTATTGGTGGTAGCTCTCTAGGTGCAAAAGCAGTCTATGAGTTTCTAAAACCTGTTAAAAAACCATTAAGAAAACTCTACTTTTTTGAGAGTACTGACCCTATTAATATTAAAGAGATACAATCTAAAATAGAGTTAGATAAGTCTCACTTTTTAGTCATCTCAAAATCTGGTACTACAGTTGAGACTATCTCTATTTTTAAATACTTTTATACAAAGGAGAGTAGAGCATCTCGGTATACCTTTATAACCGATAAAGAGTCACCTTTAGATAAATTTGCTACTAAAATAGGCTCTAAAGTTTTCTATTTACCCAAAAATGTGGGAGGAAGATTTTCAGTACTCTCTGTTGTTGGTCTACTCCCTTTAGCTCTATGTGGTGTTAATATTTATGAACTTCTAAAGGGTGCAAAGAGTGTTAAAGAGAGTTTTTTTAATGATGGTTACTTAAAAGAGTCTCTTTTAAATAAGGCAATGTTCTATGCTAAGTACCATACAACCTACAATATAAACTGTCTATTTGCCTACTCTGAAACACTGCGTTACTTCTCTGAGTGGTATGTTCAGCTATGGGGAGAGAGCTTAGGTAAAAAGCAGTGTAATTCAGCTTTTCATGTAGGAGTAACTCCTATTGGGCTTATTGGTCCAAAAGACCAACACTCCTTTTTACAACTTATTGTAGAGGGGACACGAGATAAATCAGTTACCTTTATAAAGATTGATGATTTTCAAAATGAGTTAACTATTCCAAATATTACTCTACCTTATTTAGAGTCGCTAGATATTTTAAATGGAGTCACCTTTCATGACCTAATTACAATGCAGAGTGACTCTGTTATAGAGGCACTTAAAGCTCAAGGAGATATTCCTTTAGATGAGATTATTATAGAGCGTGTAGATGAGAGAAGTATAGGTCAGCTTATCTACTACTATGAGCTTCTTACCTCTTTAGTTGGAAAACTTATTAATGTAAATACTTACAATCAACCTGGAGTTGAGTCTGGAAAAACAATTTTAAAAAATAAACTATTACAAAGGTCTAAAAATGATAAATAAATGTCTATTCCCCGCTGCTGGTTATGGAACAAGATTTCTTCCTGCTACAAAAGCTACTCCAAAAGAGATGTTGCCTATTTTAACTAAACCACTTATTCAGTATGGTGTAGAGGAGGCACTTGAATCTGGTATTACAACTATGGCAATAGTCTCAGGTCGTGGTAAACGAGCCATTGAAGACCATTTTGATATTAGTTATGAGTTAGAGCATCAAATTAAAGGTGGAAGTAAAGAGGCTCTTTTAGATGAGATTCGTTCTATTATAGAAAAATGTACCTTTTCCTATACTCGTCAAATGGAGATGAAGGGGTTAGGTCATGCTATCTTAACAGGAGAGACACTTATTGGAAATGAGCCTTTTGCAGTTGTTTTGGCTGATGATTTGTGTCATAGTGATGGAGTAGGGGTGCTTCAGCAGATGAAGGAGGTCTATGAGAAGTATCAATGTTCTGTTGTGGCTATTGAAGAAGTTCCAATAAATGAGACACAAAAGTATGGTGTTATAGCAGGAAAACTAGTTGATGGTACTAATGATACCTATCGTGTTAGCAATATGGTTGAGAAGCCTGACCCTAAAGATGCACCTAGCAATTTAGCAATTATTGGGCGATATATATTAACACCTGATATTTTTGATATTTTACGCAATACCAAAGCAGGTAAAGGTGGTGAGATTCAGATTACTGATGCTCTTTTAGAACAGGCAAAGCAGGGGCGTGTAATTGCCTATAAATTTAAAGGTAAACGCTTTGATTGTGGAAGTGTTGATGGGTTTGTTGAGGCTACAAATTGGTTTTATAATAATATGAAATTATAGAAGCAGACCAATGTGTCTGCTTGTAAATCTGTATAGAAAAGTACCTTTATTATATACGCTATTGTTTCAATTCATAAAAGTATACCTCATTAAAGAGTTTAGAGGCAGTTCCATCAAATATTCGTCTTCCTAAGTCAGCAAGTGCCATCTCAATAGCATTAACAACCCAAACAGACTCATATACAGGAATCAGACCCATTTGATTTATACGGAAAATTTTACCCTTTAAGTGGTCTTGTCCACCTGCTATATTTACCTCATATTTAGATTTAAGTAGTTTTCTAATTGCTTCTGCATCATCATCAATAATAGTTGTCATAGACTTAGCAGGAGTTGTTGGGTAGATATTTAATCCAATCGCTTCAAGGGCTGATTGTGTTGCTTTTGCTCTTGCTGATGTTTTAGCATAAAGTGACTCTAGCCCCTCTTTATCTATCTCATCAAAGATGGCATTTAATCCAATAATTAACGTAGTTGGAGCAGTATAGGCTGTTGTATTTTTCTGCTGTTTTTTAATCTCAGAGGCTAGGTTAAAGTAGTAGTCAACTCCTTCACCAATTCTCTTAACAGCAGATGAGCTTAGCCCAATCATTGCTAAACCAGGAGGAAGCATTAGAGCCTTTTGACTCCCTGCTACAAGTGCATCAATGTTTGTTACGTCTATCTTCTCAACACCTACAGCAGTAATACCATCGGCAATTACCATGATGTCTGAGTTTACCGATTTTACATAAGAGGCAATCTCCTCTACAGGGTGTCTTAGTCCACCTGCACTTTCACTTATTTGGATAAATAGTGAATCAATATCAGGACTTTGAGCCAATGCCTCTTTTATATCTTCTATAGAGGCAGGAGTATTCCATTCATACTTAAGCTCAACAAGCTCTCTTCCCATCGCTTTGACAATCTTTCCAAAACGTTCACCAAACTTACCAGCATTTATGGTTAGTGCTTTTCTCTTACAGAGGTTTAAAACACATGACTGCATTGCACCAGTTCCAGAACTTGCTAACATCACACACTCGTCCATACCATAAAGTTTTAACAGACGCTCTCTAGCTTTTTTAAAGATAGCTTCAAACTCAGGTGTTCTGTGATGAAGTGTAGGTGTTGCCATAGCTTGACGTACAGACTCAGGTACAGGAGTTGGTCCAGGGGTAAAAAGTAACATTCTAATCCTTGATTAAAAAAATTTTGGAATTATATCGAAAGTTATGTTTGTAATGGCAATATAGAGCTATCTTCTTGCATGAGAGAGTAACAAAAGATGTGTATCTTCACGAAGCTCATGATAACGAGGAATCTGTATAAAGAGTTCTTGATAGAGCTTTTCTACCTCAACTAAATCGTTATATTTCATAAGCAATGAGAGATGGTACTCTTCTAAAATAGATATTTTACTCTCTATCTCTTTCATAAAAAACTTACTTTTATTTTTAACTTTATTATTTTCAAAAAACATATTTTTATTTAAAAAAGCCTCTTTTAATCTCTCTAACTCTTTAATACTATGAGATAAGTTATCTTTATATCTCTTAATTGAACGCAAATTAGCTTTAATCTTTATATGTTGTGTTTTTAGTTCTGAGCCAAGATATATTAGTTGCTCTCGTCGTTTATTTTTGCGTATCTCTATACCAAACGTTGCATATAGAAAACGGCTAAAGACTCCCTCTTCCTCTTTTAAATCTTTTAAAATAGATTTAATCGACTCAAATAGAATTGTATCTACCTCAATAGGACAACGTTTTAACTCAATTTGAGCAAAAGATATGTTTTTATCAATTATTTTTGTAATTATCTCCTCAAAAACATAAACTGGACTATGTAATATATTATCTATATAACTCTCTATAGCCATTTTTAAGTCCTTATTTTAGTTTATATTGTTTATAATAACTAAAAAATGTTAAATTTTGTTTTAATTTTATAAAAAAGTAGCCAATAATTTAACATATTATTGGCTTTTAAATTAACGAGGAGAGATATTAGAGATAGTTCCTCCTGACATAAAAACATTAACCGCTTGACCAGGAGAGAGAAGTGGAGTTGTTTGATTAATTCGTAAAACTGTTGCTACAGTCTTTCCATTATTAAGTCGAACAACTACCTCTTGACCATAGTTTGTATCTAGTTGGTCACCAATTGCTCCTCCAGCTACACCACCAATAGCAGCACCTAAAACAGAGGCTACAATTTGACCTGTACCTCCACCAACTTGTCTACCAGCTGCAGTACCTGCAACTGTACCAACAACTCCACCAATAGTGTTACCTACACCATTTCCATCTATTACTACCTGTTTAACAGACTGTACTACTCCAGGCTCTACCTGCATATTTTGACCTACTGCTGATTGTGCATACCCTTTAGGAGCGCAACCTGCTCCTACAATCATAGTCAAGACTAAGGCTGAACTGAATAATATCTTTTTCATTTTTGTTCCTTAATATTAAAACTTGAGATATATTTTATCATAATTCTTTTCTGTGTAGTTTTTGTGAAATCTATTTTGATGACCATCTCCTTTTTATCTTTCTCTTAAGTGCCTCTTTAACCTCCTTCATTAAACTGTTTGCCTCATCACCTAAAACAAATTTAGCCAAATATTTACTCTCTACCTCTTTAATATACTCAACTAATTCTCTCTTCTCCTCTTTTGTTTTGGGTTTTTCAAACAGATATCTCATTCCTTTGCTACTCTCATAGCCTCTTTTAGCCGTTTCTATATAGACTCTGCTACTCAATCTCTTCAACTCTCCACTATTAAGAACCTCATACTCTACAATCTTTGCTCCATAAGGTTCATTATAGGCATCTCCTTGACGATTAAAAAAGCTATAGAGTTTAATCTTATTACCCTCTATCTCATAAGCTCCATCTTCTAAACTTCGACTACTACACCCACCTGTAGTATCATTTAAGATAAGATGAAAAAGAGGTTTTTTGTCGTGAATATCTCTATAGAATCTCATCACTTCACCCTTTGAGGCATAGAGGTCATATTTCTCTGTAACAATAGTAAAGTGGTGATTGTTAATGGTTATCTCTTGATTGTTAGCAAATAGATAAAAACTAAAAAGCCATACTAAAGTAAAGATTTTTTTCATATATATACTCCTATATAGTATAAATATTAGCATAAACTTTCTGTATAAATTGTTCTGAACTTTATATATAACATAAAAAAATATAATTTTGCTCTACTATTACACTTTTAAACCTAAAAGCTAATTTGATACAATTATGCCATTAAAACTATAAGGATATATCCTCATGAAATTTACTACTCCACTACAAAAAGATGCTATTAAGATTATGCTTTTAGGTTCAGGAGAGCTTGGAAAAGAGGTTGCTATTGAGGCTCAGAGATTAGGTATTGAGGTTGTTGCTGTTGATAGATATGAAAATGCTCCAGCTCACCTAGTGGCCAATCGTGCTTATGTTATTGATATGCTAAATAAAGAGGCAGTAGTTGAGCTTATTGAGCAAGAGAAGCCTACATATATCTTGCCAGAGGTTGAGGCTATCTCTATTGATGCTCTCTTTGAAGCAGAGGCTAAAGGGTATCATGTTATTCCAAATGCAGAAGCAGTTAATAAGACTATGAATCGTAAAAATATTCGTATTTTTGCCTCTGAAGAGCTAGGACTTAAGACCTCTAAGTATAAATTTGTCAAAAGCTTAGAGGAGCTAAAAAAAGCAGGTGAAGAGATAGGTTTTCCTTGTGTTATTAAGCCTGTTATGAGTTCATCAGGTCATGGTCAAAGTATTGCCAAAACAGCTGACGACATTGAAGCCTCTTGGGAGATTGCAAAAGAGGCAAGAGGTGATGCAAGTGAGCTTATTGTTGAAGAGTTTGTGCCATTTGACTACGAGATTACCCTTTTAACCGTTCGCAATGAGAGAGGTACAGTTTTTTGTGACCCTATTGGTCATGTGCAAAAAGATGGTGACTTTATTTTATCTTGGCAACCAATGAGCATGAGTGAATCTGCTCTAAACAGAGCTAAAGAGATTGCTAAAGCTGTTACAGATGGGCTTGGAGGTCGTGGTATATTTGGTGTTGAGTTTTTTGTAAAAGGTGAAGAGGTCTACTTCTCTGAACTTAGCCCACGCCCACACGACACAGGAATGGTAACACTTATTACTCAAAGTCAAAGTGAGTTTGCACTACATATTAGAGCTATTTTAGGTCTACCACTAAATTATACCACTTATGGTGCAGGTGCTTGTGGAGCCTATAAAGCAAAAAATGAGAGTTCAAATCCTACTCTTGATATTCCAGATAGTGCCTTTAGTGAGTCATCTTTTGTAAGAGTATTTGGAAAACCAGAGAGCCATATTGGTCGGCGTATGGCTATTAGTTTAGTTTTAGACAATGATGTTGAAAGAGCTAAAGAGATAGCATTAGAGATAGTAGGAGAAATTTCAGATAATTAATTCTTAAAAACATAAACTAATAAATAAAAATATTTAAAAACAACTATAAAACTGCTATACTTTGCAAAATATTTAAAAAAGGAGTCTATTTTGCATAAGCTTATAGCAGTTTTTCTACTTATTGCACAAAGCTCTCTCTTTGCAGTTGACTACACTAAAAAAGCAGAGGTGAGGCGATTTATTGAGCAGATGCATAGCAGATACCATTATAAAAAAGAGTATCTATATAATCTCTTTAAAAATGTACGTAAAATCCCCTATATTCCACAAAAGAAATCCAAAAAAAAAGTTAAAAAATACTCTAAACCAAAAGGTAAATGGGATATATATGCACAAATGCATTTAGAACATAACCAAACAAATTTAGGTGCAGAGTTTATGTTTAAACACTACAATACCCTACAAAAAGCCTATAAAAAGTATGGTGTACCACCTGAGTATATTACAGCAGTTATTGGTATAGAGAGCTACTTTGGAAAAAATCGTGGAACCTACTATGTATTTGACTCTCTTACTCATCTTGCTTTTGATAAAGGAAAAAAACGTAGAAAGTTTTACCGTTATCAACTAAAGGAGTTTTTAAAAATGTGTTATAAGGAGCAAATAGAACCAAGAGCAGTTAAAGGTTCACACTCTGGAGCTATTGGTCTAGCACAATTTATGCCAAGCAACTACAAACACTATGCTGTTGACTTTGATAATGATGGTAAAATACGCCTTAATAAAGTAGAAGATGCCATAGGGAGTATTGCTAACTACTTTAAAGAGAATGGTTGGAAAAAAGATGAACCTGTAGGTATACAAGTTAGCTATAGAGGCAATCGATTTTATAGACTAAAGACAGGCTCTTCTTATAAATACCATAGGAGAGATTTAAGAGGTATTAAGCCAATAGGCAACTTTCCTTACAATAAAAAAGTTATGCTTATAAAGCTTCAAAAGGCAAAATATGATGAGCTTTGGTATGGAGCTAAAAATTTTTATGTTATTACTCGCTATAACCACAGTGACTACTATGCCATGGCTGTTCATAAATTAGCAACTAGAATAAAAAAGAGGTATCTAGCTAAATATCAAACTACTCCTAGAGATAAGGTTTATATAGCAAGTCAAGATATAGATTTAAAAGATATTGTGAAGTTTTATTCGCACTCTCCAAAGAAGATAGATAAAGTGGAGTTTCCTTAGATTTTAATATGTCTGATATGGGCAGACATAGAGGTCGCCCCTACAACATCTCTCTAAACTCACTAAAGATATAAGCCGACTCATGAGGTCCTGGACTTGCCTCTGGGTGGTGTTGAACTGACATAGTTGGAGAGTCATTATACTTTAATCCCTCAATAGTGTTGTCAAATAGGTTTCTATGAGTTACTGTTGCCACCTCTACAATATTGTCTGGAACATTGTAGTTGTGGTTTTGAGCTGTAATCTCTACCATGCCATTAGCTTGGTTTTTTACAGGGTGGTTTCCTCCATGGTGACCAAACTTTAGTTTGTAGGTGTCGTACCCATGGGCAATAGATAGGAGTTGATGTCCAAGGCAGATTCCAAAAAGAGGAACTTTTGCTTCAATTAGCTTTTTAATCTTCTCCTGTTCGTCTTTTAAAATAAGTGGGTCACCAGGTCCATTTGAAAGGAAGACACCATCTATCTCTTTAGCTTTAAACTTTTCTATAATAACAGAAGCCTCCATGCTATTTGGTACAACCTTAACCTCCATACCTGCATGAGTTAGCTCATTTAAGATATTTCGTTTAACTCCAAAGTCCAAAGCGATAATCTTTTTAGAGGTATTTGGCTTCTCATACTCAAACTTCTCTGCATTGTATCTTGCCTCTTTGTGAATGTATGGCTCTTTTGTGCTTACCTGCTCTATGTAGTTTATCTCTTCAATTCTAGGAGTTGACTCTAGCACTCTTTTAAGCTCATCTGCTTCATGAATCTCAGTAGAAGCAATCATCATCATAGAGCCTTCACTTCTTAACATCTTAGTAATAAAGCGTGTGTCAATATCGGTAATACCCAATACACCATGTTTTTTAAGAAGTTCAGCTAAACTCTCTTCACATCTAAAGTTAGAGGGTCGTTTTTGGTATGAACGAACAATAATCCCCTTACAGTGTGCCCCTTTGCTCTCCATATCTTGTGCATTGCACCCAACATTTCCAATCTCTGGAGTTGTAAAGGTTACAAACTGCCCTGCATAGGAGGGGTCGGTTACAATCTCTTGATAACCTGTTAAAGAGGTATTAAAAACTACCTCACCAACAGATGTACCCTCTGCACCAAAACTTTTTGCCTCTAGTAACAGACCATTTTCAAAATACAATGAGACCTTTTTCACTACAGCATTCCTCTCTTTTTTAACTCTTCCTCATAAAGACGGTCATATAGCAACTCATACTCAAGCGAACCTGGGATATACTCTTTTTTCATCTTTTTAATCTTGTCATAGACAATATCATCTATCTTATCATAGGCATCTGCAAAACTCTTAAAGGCTTTAAAGATAACATTTCTTACTTGGTTATCGTTTACCTCATACTCTAAGAGGTATCTATCGTAAAGCTCATCTAAGATTTGGTGAGAGACCTCATTGTATCGGTCATCGTAGTTCATAATGACCCCATACTCAGGAGCTAAACGTTTTTTAATCATAAAGAAGAGTTCACGCTCTTTTACCTGTTGAATCTCTATCTCATCATAGTTTGCTTCTATTATCTCATTGACTTTAGCATCTAATTTTTTCTCTTTTTCAAGATTTGCATCGATAATCTCTTTGCAAACCTCAACAACTGCCTCTTTACCCTTTGGCATCGTTACAAATGGAGCATTAGCCAAGTCGATACCTATCTTGTTTGCCACATAGCCTGTCTGTTTTGCTTTTAGTCTCATCTCTACTCCTTAACGAATAATGGTATCTGCTCTATCGGGACTTGTTGATATAATTCCTATCTTAGTTCCAATCATCTCCTCTAGTGCCTCAATATACTCTTTTGCTCTTTGAGGGAGTTCATCAAACTCTCGACACCCCTCTGTCTTGTCCCACCCTTTAAATGTTTTATAGATAGGTTTTGCCTCCTCTAAGTCGTAAGGTACATAGTCAATCTCTCTACCATCTATCTCATAGGCTACACAGACTTTTATTTCAGGGAAACCATCAAGAACATCAAGCTTCATAAGGGCTACTTGGTCAACACCATTGACTCTTACTGCATGTCTCATAGCAACAGCGTCAAACCAACCACATCTTCTTGGTCGCCCTGTAGTTGTTCCAAACTCATGTCCATTTTTACGCAGTAGCTCACCATCTTCACCAAAATCTTCACTAGGAAAAGGGCCATTTCCAACACGTGTACAGTAAGCCTTTGCAATACCTGTAACTTTTCCTAAATCTTTAGGGTTTAATCCAAGCCCTGCACAAGCCCCTGCACTAACAGTAGTAGAGGAGGTAACATAAGGGTAGGTTCCATGGTCAATGTCTAACATGGTCCCTTGAGCACCCTCTAGTAGAACCTTTTTATCATCATCTAACACTCTCCAGATAAGTTGAGTTGTATCGACAATATATGGAGTTAACACCTTAGCGTAACCATCAAGTTCAGCCTTTAACTCCTCTTTTACAGGAATAGGTACACCCATTACCTCAAAGATGGCTCTGTTTATCTCAAAAAACTCAACTATCTTTGTTGCCAACTTCTCTGTGTCGTGTAGCTCTCCCATTCTATGACCTACACGAGTAATCTTGTCGCCATAAGCAGGACCAATCCCTTTACCTGTTGTACCTATGGCTTTGTCACCCTTCATTCTCTCACGTGCTTGGTCAATAAGTGCATGATAAGGCAATAGCATATGAGCTTTATCGGAGATAAAAAGTCTACCCTCTAAATTGTCAAATTGAGACATCTCTTTAATAAAATCAACAGGAGAGAGAACCACTCCATTTCCTACAATATTTTTAGCCTCTGGATTTAAAATACCCGATGGAATTAGATGCAATGCGTACTTTTTATCTCCAACTACAATGGTGTGTCCAGCGTTATGTCCACCTGCAAAACGACAAACATAGTCATGTGTCTGTGCCATATGGTCAACAATTTTACCTTTTCCCTCATCACCCCACTGTAATCCTACAATTAAATCTGCTTTACTACT
Source organism: Campylobacteraceae bacterium (assembly GCA_026995985.1). Classification (GTDB taxonomy): domain Bacteria; phylum Campylobacterota; class Campylobacteria; order Campylobacterales; family Sulfurovaceae; genus UBA1140. The sequence continues at coordinate 107 of JALWNF010000167.1, read as the reverse complement.
CATCTATATACCATTGCCTTTAGTTTTTTAAAAATCGTGGAATTATATCTTAACTCTGTTTAGGGGTGGGTGAAATCAGATACTCAATAAAATTTACTTAAAAAGAG
>JALWNF010000166.1 GCA_026995985.1 Campylobacteraceae bacterium | reverse complement strand
CTTCTTACACTGTCTTCCTGCCTATCGTGGTTATGAGGTGAGCGAAGAGGTATTTGAGAAACATGCCAATGAGATTTTCTTAGAGGCTGAAAATAGGCTTCATGCCCAAAAAGGTATTATGGTTTGGCTAGATAGACATAGATTTTAAAATATTTGGTATACTGATGTGGGCAGATACAGAGGTCGCCCCTATAGGTATTTATGTTTCAATGTGTAGGGGCGACCTCCGTGTCTGCCCCTGTCTATCATGCCAATAAAAATACCAAAAATCAAAATAAAAAGAAATTCATGAAAAAAGTAGAAGATATTTTTAATTTTCAAGCAACATCAGATGAGTGTGTCAAGTGTGGAAAGTGTATACCTGTCTGTACCATTCACCAAGTCAATGCAGACGAAGTAACCTCTCCAAGAGGCTTTATAGACCTACTTGGACAATACCAACAAGGAAACTTAGAGCTTGACAAAACAGCCAAAGATATTTTTGAGAGCTGTTTTTTGTGTACTGCATGTACAGAGGTCTGTCCTAACTCCTTGCCTACAGACATGGTCATAGAGGAGGTTCGAGCTGATATTGCTGAGAAGTTTGGTATTGCATGGTTTAAAAAGGTTATATTTTATCTACTAGAACATCGTAAAGTGATGGACTTTGTAATGAAGTTTGGCTTTATGTTTAAGACATGTGCCTTAGCTGAAGATGAGAAAGGAAGAGGATTAAGAGCTAGATTTAGTATGCCAATGGTAAAAAAAGGACGACTTCTTCCATCTATCTCAAAGGTCTCCTTTTTAAACTCACACCCAGAGGAGATTTTAGCTCCAAACCAAGAGAAGAGAAATATGCGTGTAGCACTCTTTATTGGTTGTCTTGCAAACTACAACTACTTAGGTATTGGTGAGAGTCTAGTAGAGATTTTAAAAGAGCTAAACATTGATATATTTATTCCAAAAGAGCAATTATGTTGTGGTGCACCTGCTTACTTTACAGGTGCTGTTGACTCTGTAGAGCGTATGACAAAAGCCAATATTGAGTACTTTGAGAGCTTTATGGAGGAGTGTGACGCTATGCTTATTCCAGAGGCTACATGTTCGGCTATGGTTAAGCATGATTGGCAGGTGTTTTTTAAAAATCACAATATGCCAGAGTGGGAGGCTAGAGCTAAAAAGGTAGCCCAAAAGATTTACATGGCAACAGAGTGGTTAGATAACCATACAGAGCTACAAGAGCTTCTAAAAACAAAAGGCTTTACTAATAAAAGTGTAACCTACCATGACCCATGTCATGCAAGAAAGGTACAAGGTATCTACAAAGAGCCAAGAAATCTTTTAGCTCCTAACTACCAAATGGTAGAGATGAGCGACCCTAACCGTTGTTGTGGTTTTGGTGGTGTAACTATGCAGACTGAAAAGTTCCATTTTGCTGAGTTAGCAGGGAAACCAAAAGCAGAAATGATAAAAGAGACAAAAGCCAACTATGTAAGTGCTGAGTGTTCTGCTTGTCGTGTTCAGTTAAGTGAAGCTATGAACAGTGCAGAGGTTGAGACTATTTTTAAGAATCCACTAGAATTAATTGCCGAGGCTTTAAAAAAATAAAAAATATCAACTAGATAAGAGTTAACCCTGCTGCTTTCCAACTTAATATACCTCCTCTATAGTAGAGTATCTTATTAGAAGGGTATCCTAATTTTAATAACTGTTTAACTGCTTTAGAGGCTTCTGGCGAGAATGAACTAGCTCCAAAAATTAAAAGTCTTTGTGGATTTTTAAAAAGCCAACCTCTTTTAATTTTTCTAGCTCCTAAAGTCTTTAATACCTCTTTTTGATATGGACTTGAGTTTGTCAACATCTCATAGGGAAGGTTTATTGCACTAGGAATAGTCTCCTCCCTATATTTTGAATTTTTTCTAACATCAATAAGTAAACCATCTCTATTTTTTGTAACCTCTTGTATAAAACTTAAAACCTCTAGCTCTCCAACTGTCTTAATTTTATCTATTTTAATAGGTTCTATACAAAATGGAGGACAAGATGGAGCATTAGGTGTAGATATTCGTTCAATAGTTATATTATAATCTAAATGTTGAGTATCAACAAATAGTAATCTTTTTGTTATATTAATTCTCTTATGCTCTATCTTTTTTTTAGATTTATTTAAAGAGCTACCACTAAAAGAGTCTATTTCATTTTGGATTAAAAGATTACTATTAGGACAAGTTTTATTTATAATGCTCTTCTCTTGACAACCCTGTTTTTTATCGGTTAAAATATTGCAACCTATATCAGCTATCAATAAACAAGTTATTGATGTTATAGTAGTTACTATTTTTATCATAATCTAGTTCCTTAAAAGAGCTGCTTTCATAAGTTCAGATAGAGAGTAGGACTTTTCACCCAACTCAAAAGCCAAAACTTTACCCCCTTTAGCAATAACTATAGTTAATGGAATTATACCTGTCCAACCATACTTATCTTGTAAATAACGATAAAAATCTTTATGTTTATCTCCTGGAACAATATAGTAGTTAATACCATACCTCTTAATAGCCTCTTTTGTCTCCTCTAAAGTATGTTCTTGTGCTTCAATTGCAATGACCTCAAAAGATTCTCCAAGCTCTTTTTTTAACTTAATCAACTGAGGTATCTCTTTTTGACAATATTGACAATCCCACCCAAAAATCTTTAAAAAGAGTGTTTTATCTTCTAAGCCTTTTATATGGAAAGCTCCATCTTCAACATCTATTTTTAACTCTGTACCATCTATTGTCTTGAAGATATAATCTGCATTGCTATATTTATTTACTTTCTTTACAATCTCTTTATGCTCTTTTCCCTTAACATTTGATACAATTTTATTTTTATTTAAAAAGAGTATAGTTACCAAAATAGTTAATAATATAGTTATAAAAATCCATTTTTTACTCATTTTTTTGTTTCTCCTCTATATAAACAATGGTAGGATAACAAAATAATGATTTAAAACATCTTTATAAAAATATTGTTAAATTTACTATTTTTTCACTTTTAGTACCTATTTGAACTATATACTTTAACAAAAGGAAAAAAATGACAGTACAAAATAGACAACAAGAGATAGATATAAAACTCCCCGATACCCCATATATTGATACAAATATAGGACTCAAATATTGTAACAATAAAAAATCTTTATACTTCAAAGTTCTTAACAACTTTGTAAAAAGATATCAACATATAGACTTAAATGAAGTTAAAGATAGAAAAAGGACTATTCATTCACTAAAAGGAATTACAGCTACTTTAGGTATGACTACTCTCTCTGAAGAGTTAGCAGAGTTAGAGGTATCATTCAACTCAATACTTGCAAATAAGTTTCAACAAGACCTATTAAAAGTAATTAAAGAGATAGTTAAAATAAAGTAATTTTTTATATTTAGTATTTAATTTTAAATTTTAATTAAGTTTTTAAGATATATACTCTATCCCTATAATTTAAATAAGGGATAGAAATGAAATTATTACTACTAACAATTATCTTTACTAATTTTGCATTTAGCGAAATATCTGTATTTATATCACACAACAATAAGCTAACAAAAGTTTCAAATAGAGATTTAGCTAATCTCTATTTAGGTAAAACAGATAAAATAAATGGAATAAAATTAATTCCTATTGATAGTAAAAATAAAAAACTTTTTGAAGAGTTTTATAAAAAAATTGTTAAAAAAACACCAAGTCAACTACATGCATACTGGATAAAACAGATATATAAAGGTTCTGCACAACCTCCTAAAAAGCTCTCTAGAGAAGCTATAAAAAGGGCTATAGAAAGAGGTTCTCATATTATTGCTTATGATAGGAACCCAAAAACAGGTCGTATACTCTTAACTATTAGATAGTGTTTCATTAAGTAGCAAGATAAGTGATTTATTTTTGATTCTTGCTATGAATGAATATGAGATTAAAAATAACTATTAAAATAATTGAAAATTATTTTAAAAGTTAAAGAATGTCAAAAACCAAGATTTTACATAGGATAAGGAGAATTTCTTTTATTGCCTTATCTTTTTTTATCATACATATTATAATAAATTATCTATTTTCAAAAAGTACTATTGACTCTGTTAATTATATTATCAATAACCGTCTACAAATTGCATCTCTATATCATAAAAACTATGAACACTTTGAAGAGATGCAACAGATTTTTGAAGATGCAGCTAGAATGGGAGAGGTTGACTACCTACATCTTGCTATAGAAAAAAAAAGGGTTATTTTAAACAACTTAGATAAACTAATAAAATTAGAAGATAGCAAAAAGTTAAAAAGACTAAATCAACTTAAAGAGAAGTTTAGTTTTTTTTTTAAAATAGCCTACAACACAACAGAAGACCTAATCAATAATAAAGCAGAAGATAGAGAACAGATTAAATATTTTCAAAAACTAACAAAAGAGCAGAGTAGTTTTTTTGAAATACTAAAAAATACATCAGAAAGGGAGCTACACTATACTATAAATAGATTATCAGAAAGGAATAAAAACTATTTTATATTTACACTTATGGTATCTCTTCTTGGTCTTTTAATTGTGTCAGGTATGACTTTTTTTCTCTACAAACATATCCAAAGACGCTTTAATAAAGTACGATATATGCTAAATAATCTAAATCATCACAAACCAGACTTCTCAAGAGAGATGATTGTTGAGTATCAAGATGAAATTGGAGAGCTAGTCGAAGGGTTTAATCAACTTCAAAAGAAACTAGAAAAAGACTATAATAACCTAAAAGAGTTAAAACAAAAAGCTGAAGATGCTGCAAAATTAAAGTCTGAATTTTTAGCTAATATGAGTCATGAGATACGAACACCTATGAATGGTATTATAGGAATGTCCTATCTTGTACTACAAACTAACCTTGATGCAACACAACGAGATTTTATTCAAAAGATTGATAATTCAGCAAAGAGACTTCTTGGTATCATTAACAATATCTTAGATATATCAAAAATAGAAGCAGGAAAACTTGAGCTCGAAGAGATAGAGTTTCAACTACATAAAGTAATTGATAGTTCTATAAACCTACTACAGTTCAAAATGGAGGAGAAAAACTTAACATTCAATTTATATTACGACAAAAATATCTCTACTCTCTACTATGGAGACAGTCTACGTCTATCACAAATATTAAATAATCTCTTAAGTAACGCTGTCAAGTTTACAGAGAGTGGAAGTATATCTCTTCATGTTAGTAAAGTAGCTAAGAATCGTTTTCAATTTAAAGTTACAGATACAGGTAGAGGTTTAACTCAAGAAGAACAAAAGAGTATATTTCAAGCATTTACTCAAGCTGATGGAACTACTACTAGAAACTATGGAGGTACAGGTCTAGGGCTTACCATCTCTAAACAGCTTGTAGAGATGATGAATGGTAAAATTTGGGTAGATAGTACATTTGGTAAAGGTAGTAGTTTTATCTTTGAAATTGACCTAATAGAGCTTCCTGATAATCTACCTAAAGAGCCATCTGTAGTTATTATTGAAGAGGAGAATCCTTTAGAAAAAGATATTAATGCCCTAGTTGGTAAACGTATCTTAGTAGCTGAAGATAACTTTATTAATCAAGAGATTATTTTAGGGCTACTAGAGAACTCTCAAATAGAGATTGATATTGCAGAAGATGGAGAAGAGGCAATTGAACTCTATAAGAACAACCATTATAATTTAATTTTAATGGATATACAGATGCCTGTATTAGATGGATATGGTGCTGCCCAAGAGATTAGAAAAGTAGATAAAGATATACCTATTATAGCTATTACAGCCTCTGCTATGAAAGAGGATATAGATATGAGTATAAAAGTAGGAATGAATGACCATCTAAATAAACCTATAGATGTCAATCAGCTATATAAGATACTATTACGATATTGTCAATAAATCTTTTTCAATAGGATTAAAACGATACCCCTCTCCATAGATATTAATAATTGATTCTCTAGGAACCTTTTTACGCAATAGCTTAACCAATGCACGAACTTGATTAGCATCATACTCTTTATCAAAATCGTCATATGATATATGGTTAAATATATCAAAAAAGGTAAATACTTTATCTTTATCTGTAGATAGTAGCTTTAGCAGTCGTCTCTCATTTTTAGTTAACTTAACCTCAACACCATTTTTATAAAGCTTCTCTGCTTCAAAATCCCATACTGTTTTTTCATCTAACATATAGATTAACTTCTCTTCTTCTTGTTGTAAAGCAATCTCCCTCTTTGCCTTTTGAATAGCCTCTTTTAGAGTTGTCGGGTCAATGGGTTTTAAGATATACTTGATTAGATATAACTCTATAGCCTGAAGAAGCTTATCTTGTTCACTATAAGCTGTAGTGATAATAATTTTAACATTAACATCATTCTCTCTAATCTTTTTTGCTAAAGATAGTCCATCTAGCTTTGGCATATTGATATCTAATAGTATAATATCTGGTTTATTGGTCAAATAAGATTCATACCCCTCTTCTCCATCTGAAGCAAAGTATACTACATCTACCTCCTCTTTAATTGAATCTAAATATATCTCTCTAATATCTAAATCATCTTCTATATATAACAAACTAATAGTTTTTTTCAACTCTATCTCCCACTATTTTTTAATATTTTTACCAAATAAAGTGATTATTTTGTGAATTAGTAATTTTTCATTAAAATCTATCATATTTTTAATAAACAGACAATTATTTTCATTATTATTACCAATTCAAAAACTATAATTCCCGCAACAAAAAAAGAAAAAAAGGAACTTAACCATGAAAAAGATTAAACTACTTGTAGCAATAACTCTACTGCTTACTTCAACTTTTAAATCTTTTGCAAATGATTATGCTATTCTCAATACATATCCTTTATTAGATGAGATGAAAAGTGCAAAAAAACAACAAAATATTTTAGATAAGATTCACACTACAATTATTGAACAGAAGTATGATAGCCAAGAGCAACTTGCTAATTTAAAAAAACAGTTTATAGCTAATCTTGAATTTATATCTAAAGGTACTAAAGTAACAACCATTAAAAATAAAATTGAAGAGCTTAAGCTTCAATGGAAACAAAATAACTATCTTTTAGATTCTGCTATAAATAATAAAATGTATAAAAAAGAGGCATTTGACTCTCTTGCTCAACTATCAAGAACATTAACTTTAATTAATCAACTTTATGCTCAATCATATAGTAGATATAAGCGAAATTCAATTATGAAATCTCTAGTAAACTCATATATACAAGAATTTTCTAAAACAAAGTATGCACTCAATACAGTAAAATAGTTTTAAAGCTCTATCTCTCGTTTAGTCCAGCTATCTTGACTAAGCTCCCTAAAATAGTGCTCTACTTTAAATTTTTTATCTTTAACACTAACTATAGCACACTCTGTTAAAGACTTCTCTCTTGCACACACCTCTCCAGGGTTAATAAATAGTGTATCACCTTTTAAAGAGCTCTCAAAAGTATGTGTATGCCCTGAAACTACTATATCTGCATCTGCTGACATAAAATATGGCATATGCATTATCTTAATTTTTAAATTATCTATCTTAAAATAGTAAGGCTCTTTAAAGATATTGTACTTCCCATATAGATGGGTTAGTGCTAAATCATTATTTCCATAGACACAAACATAAGGAAGATTGGTCTCTTCAAGCATCTTTAAATGCTTCTCTAACATAATATCTCCTGCATGAAGCAGATACTCAACTCCTTGAGAAAGGAGATGCTCTATAGCCTCCTTATGGAGTTCTGTTTTTCTATGACTATCAGAGAGAATACCAATCTTCACTACTTACTCCTAGGAATCTATTTTTGGTCTATTTTTGAGTTTATCTGTTGGAACAGGCTCACTCCATTTACACTTCTTATTAATACACTCATATACCTCACCTCTCTTCAATACTTTGTGAACCACTATACTTTCACACTCAGGACACTTTATATCTAATGGTTCACCATTTGATATAAAACGACACTTAGGGTAGTTTGAACAACCATAAAACTTACCTCGTTTCCCCTCTTTTTCATAAAGTTTAGAGCCACACTTAGGACAAGGCACATCTAGCTCTCTTGGTGGTACTAAGGGCTGTGCATTTTTACATTTTGGATAAGCTGAACAAGCATAGAACTTACCACGACGGCTATCTTTAATTACCATCATCTCACCACACTTGTCACATACTTTGTCTGTTTTTTGTGGTTCTGGTGGAGTATTTCCCTCTAAGTCAGTTGTATATTTACACTTAGGAAAGTTCCCACAAGCAATAAACTCACCATAACGACCTTTTCTTCTTAATAACTCATGTCCACACTTAGGACACATCTCTCCAGTTGGAATAGCTATCTTTTTACTCTTGATTTTCTCTTTACCATCAGATATCTTCTTCATAAATGGCTCATAAAAATCAGCAAGAACCTTTTGCCAATCAAGCTTACCCTCACCAATTTTATCTAGGTCTGCTTCCATATTGGAGGTAAATGCTGAATCAACAATCTCAGAAAAATGCTCTTCTAACATCTCAACTACAGTAAAGGCTATCTCTGTAGGGTGGATTCTCTTTTTTTTAATCTCTATATATTTACGCTGTTGCAAAATAGTAATAGTTGGAGCATAGGTACTTGGTCGTCCAATTCCAAGAGATTCTAATTTTTTAATTAGACTTGCTTCATTATACCGTGGAGGTGGTTCTGTAAAGTGCTGTTGTGGTTTAATATCATCTAAGGTAACCTTTTGACCTCTTTTTAACTCTGGAAGAAGTTTATCTTTTTCATTATAACCTGTTACTCTATAGAAACCATCAAAAAGCAACTTTCTACCACTAGCTTTAAATGTTGACCTCTCTCCTTTAAAAAGAATGGTTTGAGACTCTAATCTAGCTTCTGTCATTTGAGATGCTAAAAAACGGTTATATATTAGACGATATAGTTTAAACTCATCAGCACTTAAATAATCTTTAGCAATTAATGGAGTAAACTCAACCATAGTAGGACGAATAGCCTCATGAGCCTCTTGAGCCCCTTTTGATGAAGTAACATAACTCTTTGCTTTTTTAGGCAAATAGTCTGCTCCAAAGTTTGAAGCGATATACTCTCTAGCAGACTCTACTGCCTCTTTTGCCAAGTTCATACTGTCAGTTCTCATATAGGTAATAACACCCATATTTCCCTTATTTGTTTTAACACCTTCATAGAGTTTTTGAGCAACCATCATAGTCTTTTTAGGTGAAAAACCTAACTGTGTCGAGGCCGATTGTTGAAGAGTAGATGTCATAAAAGGTGGTGGAGTTTTACTCCTTCTCTCCTTTTTCTCTAAAGCCTCTACGACAAAGTTCTCTTTAATAGCAGATTGAACAATGCTATTTGCCATCTCCTTATTTTTAATACTCATTTTATCTAGTTTGGTACCATCAAAAGCATAAATACTAGACTCTATACTCTTCTCAAATATACCATCTATTGTCCAATACTCTTCTGGCTTAAAGGCTCTAATTTCACGTTCACGGTCAACTACAATTTTTAGTGAAGAGCTTTGAACACGCCCTGCACTAAGCCCCTTTTGAATTTTACTTGCTAAAAGAGGAGAGAGCTTATACCCTACCATACGATCAAGAAGTCGTCTTGCCTGTTGGGCATTGACAGAGTCCATATCTATTTTTCTAGGATTATTTAATGCCTTTTTTATAGCTGTTTTAGTAATCTCATGAAAAACAATACGAGGCAAGGACTCTGGGTCTTTTTTTATTGCCATAGCAATATGATAACCAATAGCCTCTCCCTCTCTATCCTCATCTGTTGCTATATAGATAGTCTCTGCCTCTTTAGCTAACTTCTTTAACTCTTTTACAATAGGGTTTACCTCTCTTGGAATAGAGTACTTAGGTACAAACTTTCCATCTTCATCAATAGTAATTCCAAATGAGCTTTTAGGTAAATCCCTAATATGCCCTTTAGAGGCAACCACTTTATAGTTTTTTCCTAAAAAAGTAGAGATAGTTCTAGCTTTTGCAGGAGATTCTACAATAATTAAATTTTTCATATACTCAATACACCAATAGATAATTTTTTTGAGCATTGTAACAAAATATCTTGATAAAGAGCAATTTTTTATATAGCTAATCCTTTTTTTTGGTATACTGTTAATAAAAAATTGGGAATCGTTATGGAGAATTTTAATCTTAGTCTGTCAATTATACTTCTGATACTTTTAGGTTTAGTTATAGTCACATTTATAGGGGCTCTTCTCTATATTAACCATCTACTTAACCCTAAGTATGAAGCAAGAAAAGCACATATGACAAATAAAATTGCTTGTAGAAAAGTTCATCTACAGATACTTAAACGAAATTGGACTGACTACTTTTGGTCAGACTATATGCGTGCTTCTTGGATTATGCTTTTTTTGGTCTTCTTTATTGCATTAGGGTTAGCACTTGATAACTTCTATAGTCTATTGTTTAGTTTTATATTGACTATTATTACTATAGCATTTATCTTTTGGGCAAGAAATAGATATATAGAGTTTCCAATAAAAGCAGCAGAGAGACTTAAAGAGTTTGAATCAAATGTTCAAGCAGCAATCGAAAAAGAGATTAGCTTTGATGGAGATAATATCCAAGTATTTGCAAATAAAGATGAGGAGTTTAATACTCAACCGCAGATTTTTAGCTTTCCTACTAATGTTACAAAAATTCAGTTCCCACCACTTGAGACTCGTCCACCAAAACAACCTGTTATTGCTACAAGAAAGTTAGAATTTTTAATACTATCAAGTGAGTACTTTAGCATCTGTAAAGGAGCAGAGACTTTTAACCTTCTTAAGCCAAACTTAGCACCAGAGAATAAGCAGTGTGCAGAGTCAAAAGGAAAATCTGGAGAGTGTCACGAGTACTACTACTCTCAAATGCAAAATGTTGAGTATGATTCAAAAGAGGAGTGTATTCGTATCATATACTATGGAGATATTCCTGATGTAATCTTTAAATGTAAAAAAACAGCACCAAATAGAAAACCTGCTATGAAGGCACTAAAAGATAAACTTCGACTTACAGAGCGTCAACGTCTAAGAAAAATTGATGAGCATGAGAAGTATGAAGAGATAAAAAGTAGAAGAAAAGCACTCTTTAAAGATAAAGAAGATAGTAGTAATGAGAAGAAAGAGTAAACCTCTTTCTCATTAAAAAGTATAAGAAAAAGTAATTTTTTAAAATATAATCATTATTAAAATAAATTTAATATATAAAAAATATTTATAAAGAAAATAAACTTCAATAAATTTAATATAATCAATATTATTTTTATACTTTAAAAAAATTCTATATATAAAAAGATAATAAACCCCATAACTATTTAATCTCAATCCAATATAGTCTCTTTCTATTTTAATCAATATACTTATTGACAACATTTTATAACGCTTTTAAAATAGCTAATGTTTCATATATACACAACTAGCAAATTTTGTAATTCTCATCAAAATATTGCTATAAAAATAGATTTTAAATAAATCTAACTTATCTTTAATAGAATTTAGGGTTTTTTGTATTATATTTATAACTTTTTTTAATGCTTCTAAATAATAATAACAATAATTGTTCACAATTGATACAATTTTGCTCAATTATTGAGCAAAATTATAAATAAAATAACTTGACATTTAAAATATCTTCCCATATAATCTAACTGTTCCGAGTATTTCCGAGATGAAATACAAAATCTTAAAGGAGGACAAATGACTAAAATGTCTAAAGATTCAGACACTACACAAGCATCTAAGACAGAAGCTAGTGAAGCGTTACTGAATAGAAGAAATTTTTTCAGAAAAGCTGCTGCCTACTCAGCAGGTGCTGTTGTGGCTTCAACTGTTTTAGCTACTAAAGCTAATGCAGAAGATGATCCTAATATTATGGAAGAGAAACCATGGGCAACAGAGCTAGGTGACCCAGTAACAAAAAATCAATATGGTCAGCCATCACCTTATGAACACAATGTTATCAGAAGAACAACACCTATTTTATCTTCTGGAAATATGCAAGCATCTATTGCTGTAACACCAATTCAAGACTCTTGTGGAATCATTACTCCAAATGGTCTATTCTTCAATAGATGTCATGGTGGTACACCAACAATTGACCCAAATCAGCATAGACTTATGATTCATGGTCTAGTAGAAAAGCCTATTGTACTTACAATGGATGAGCTCAAAAAGTACCCTAATGTCTCAAGAGTTCACTTTATTGAGTGTCCAGCAAATGGTGGTCCAGAATGGAGAGGTCCTCAGTTTAACTCTATTCAGTTTGCTAAAGGGTTTATGTCATGTGCAGAGTGGACAGGTGTCTACATCAAAGATATTCTTAGAGACCTTGGTCTAAAAAAAGAGGCACGCTGGATGTTGGCTGAAGGTGGTGATAGCTCTCATATGGGAAGAACTATTCCTGTAGACAAAGTACTTGACGATGCTATGATTGTTTGGGGACAAAATGGTGAAGCACTTCGCCCTGAGCAGGGTTATCCAATTAGACTACTTGTTCCAGGTTGGGAAGGTAACTTATGTGTTAAGTGGTTAGCAAGACTTGAGTTTGCATCTGAGCCATACTATGCAAAAGAGGAGACTGCAAAATATACTGCTCTTACAAAAAATAATGGTAAAGCTATTCAACACTTCTATGCAAATGAGGTTAACTCAGTTATTACATCTCCTTGTCCAGAGAAGCCATGGAAAAACCTTAAAAAAGGCGAGATGGTAGAGATTGAAGGTCTTGCTTGGTCAGGTATGGGAACCATTAAGGGTGTAGATATCTCTTTTGATGGTGGTAAAAACTGGGTAGAGGCTTCACTTAAAGGTCTTGTACTTGAAAAGGCTTGGACAAGATTCTCTTATATGTATAAGTATGAAGGAAAAGATATTCTTCTTTGTAGCCGTGCAAGAGATGATGCAGGTCATATCCAACCAACTGTTAAACAAG
>JALWNF010000165.1 GCA_026995985.1 Campylobacteraceae bacterium | reverse complement strand
ATATCTGATGAGAAGTTAAAAAAATTTATTATTGCACAGAAGGTAAGATTTTTTATTGCAACAGGAGAGAAAGAGAATCTTAAGTTTGCAGATTTTATTACCCCAAAACTAGGTCTCTCTAAAGAGTTTCCTCTACCATTAATGATTCTTTTTGTCAATGGAAAATATTTTACACATTACGAAGGTATGATGCCTGAAGAGATGATAGAGAGTGACATTAAACAAGCTCTTAAAAAGCATAAATTAAAATAAGGTCAAAAATGTTTAATATACTAAAAAAAGTTTTCACAAAAACCAATGATGCCATAAAAGAAGTAGCTGTTAAGAAGAAGAGTAAGATTACACAAGATGAGTTTGAGGAGATTCTTCTTGAAGCTGATGTCAACTATGAACTTATTGAAAAGTTGTTAGAGGATTTACCAAAAATAATTACCAGAATTCAAGCCTATAATGCTCTTATTTCTGTCTTTCAATATAAGGTAGATTGGAAAGATAATTTAGAAATTTCTCCTTTTGTTGATATGATTATTGGTGTAAATGGAGCAGGAAAAACAACAACTATTGCAAAACTAGCTCGTCATCTTCAAAAAGAGGATAAAACAGTACTCTTAGGTGCTACCGATACCTTTCGTGCAGCTGCAATAGAACAACTAACACGTTGGGCAAAGAGACTAGATGTTCCTATTGTATCGACTAGACAAGGTCATGACCCATCTGCTGTTGTTTTTGATACAATTGCCTCTGCAAAAGCAAAAAATATTGACCATGTACTTATAGATACAGCAGGAAGACTACACACACAGACCAATCTAGCAGAAGAGCTTAAAAAGATGGTTCGCATTGCAAATAAAGCAATGCCCGAAGCTCCACACCGAAAAATGCTCATTTTAGACGGTACTCAAGGTAGCTCTACCATCAATCAAGCTAAAATCTTTAACGAAATGATAGGAATAGATGGTATAATAATTACTAAGTTAGACGGAACTGCAAAAGGTGGTTCTGTTTTATCTATTGCACATGAGCTTAAGATGCCTATCTATTTTATAGGAACAGGTGAACAGCCTGATGACCTCATAAGATTTAAGGCTAATGATTATGTCAATACAATTTTAGATGAGATTTTCATCTAAACCATTTTCTCTTTTTTTAGGAGGCTTAAATGCTTAAACTATTTACGCCTGTTTTTATACTGCTCTTAACTATAGGTTCGCTACTTATACTCCAAGATCGAAAAGTGTTTGACTATAGCACTCTAGTCCATATTGACCCTATTCCCCATACAGAAAAGCTTGTTGTAGAGGAGAGGTATGCCGAAGCAGAGGAGTATCTCTCTTTCTTTATGAATGAGCCTTATGTTAAAGAGAACCCAAAGGCACAACTACTACTAAAGCTTATTCAAAAGAAACGTGACTCCTCTGAATATAAGACTGAAAAGTTTATAGAAGGTATTGTAAAGGGAGAGAGCGATGAAGATATTGGACGTATCTCTGCTATTGCTTCTGACTTCTTAGTTATTGGTGATATTCGTGACCTATCAATTCAAGGAGCAAACTATGCCAACGGAAAAGAGGTAGACAATCTCATTGTTGCTCTCTCTTCCTTAGGACTTTTGGCTACAGCAACAACGGTATATAGTGCAGGAGCAACAGCTCCTGTTAAAACCTCTATCTCTGTTTTAAAGTATGGTAAAAAGGTAAACAAAATACCTCTTTGGTTACAAGAGAGTATTATAAAGTATGCCAAGGTAGCTAAAGAGACAAAATCATTAGATAAGGTAAACACTCTACTTCAACCTATCTCTAAACTCTATAACAAAGTTGGGCTAAATCAAACACTCAATCTTTTAAAAGTAAGTAAAAATAGTAAAGATCTTAAAGCCTTAGCAAACTTCTCTTCACGTTTTGGAAAAAAGAGTCCTGTTCTGCTACTAGCTACCAATAACAGAGCCTTACACTATGCTACTGCTATGCCTAATGTATCAACTAAAAGTTTTATTCATGCTTCAACCTATGGAGAAGATGGCTTAAAGGGATTAAAAAAGTTAGGAGAGGCAAAGTTTATGAAGCGTGTTGGGTTTTATGCTAACTTAAGTAAGACAACCTATAAAGGCAATCTTAACTCACTTTTTAACTATCTGCTAAAAAATATTCCAAACTATATACTATATGGAATAGTATTTTTAGGGCTTTTTTACTTTATTTCGAAGTTCTTTTCCCTAGTGAAGAAACGAACTTAAGCTGTTGATATAAACTATTAGAAAAACCAAAATGAAAATCATAGGCATAGGAAACGTACTAGAAAAGGATGATGGTTTAGGTGTTTACGCCTCAACCTACCTTCAAAAAAACTACACCTTTACCACAAATATTCAAATTATCAACGGTGGTGTAGAGGGTATACATCTACTCAATATTTTAGAAGAGGCAAAACATCTTGTTATACTCGATAGCCTAGAGCTAAACGATAAACCTACCTCTATCTACGCCATTCCTGCACAAGAGATAAGTGGTTATGGACTAAACAATGGTGGAGCTCACGAGATAGGTATTATCCAATGTATGGATATGATGGAGCTTCAAGGAAAAGAAGTTCCAAAAGCCATTGTTATTGGTATTGTTCCTGCTGAAGTAACATTTGAGTTTGGGTTAAGTAACGAGCTTACAGAGGCGTTTGAGGGTTATGTCTCTGTGGTATTACAATATCTTCAAAAACATGATATTGAGTACCAACAAAAAGAGAAAGTAGTCACACTTGAAGAGATTATTCAAGAGGTAAAAAGAGTCTAAGTAGCTAGGCTAAAGCCATCGGTTCCCTATATGCCATCTGCATTTTTGGAATCGGAGTGTTTACACCCGAACTATTACGATTTAACCACCGAAGTCTCCCACCCATCATACAACGCTCCAAACGCTTCACATAAATCAATCAACTCCAATGTCAACTCATCAATATTATGATAAAAAGGTTTATCAATACGATAAAACTCTAACCCCTCAATACCCTCTTCATTTTTAATACTCTGCTGTATATTAAAACCTCTCTCCTCTAAAGCCTCTTTTAACTCCTCTTTTTTATCAGAATTTTCAAAAAAGAGTTTATGAGAGATTGCTCGTTTTAAGTGCAAGTTATCACCCTGTTCACTAAGGGCTTTAACAACTTTAT
>JALWNF010000164.1 GCA_026995985.1 Campylobacteraceae bacterium | reverse complement strand
CTTTTTCCATTTAGCTATTCCATTTTTTTGCATATTATATCAAACGTGACCACAGCATTACATCAACATCTTTAGACTCTTGGTGTAAAAAGTGTAAATCAATCTCAACATTATAACTTAAAGGGTTCGATGAGAGCTTTGGTGTTTGGTATTGAAGTAGCCAATCAATCTGCTCTTTTAGAGCATTAAACATACCCTCTCCACCCTCAACTAATATAAACGATGGCTCTGAAAAGTCCAAATTTTGACAAATCTCTACCTCTCGCCCCTCTACACCAAAAAGAGGAATAGTTCTGTCAAAATCATCTCTTTTAGAGTAGATAACAATATTGGGTGCTTTATCTTGCGTAAATCTACAATCTAGTGTAGGTCTGTCAACCCTAACTGTATTACCCCCAATAATCATTTTAGTACATACAGAACGCAGTTGATGAACATGAGTAAGTGAAGCTTTAGAGCTTAAGTACCCTCCTCCAATCTTTCCATTAGAAGTTTGTGCTATTTTAAAAAGTACAAAGGCTCTCTTTTGCCAAATTAAAAAAGGTTCAAGTAACTCCAATGCCTCCTTTTCACAAACACCTACCTCAACCTCTACCCCTTGCTCCTCAAGTCGCCCTACTCCTCCATCATGCCCATCTATTGGGTCAAGTGTAGCAACAACCACTTTTTTAGGTTTTAACTCTACTAACAGAGAGGCACAAGAGGGGGTTTTACCCTTATGAGAGCATGGCTCAAGGGTTACATAGACTATACACTCTGAAAAAAAACCTTTTGGTAAAGAGTAGAGAAACTCATGAGCTTTATGAGCATCAAATCTGTCAAACTCTATCTTTTTACCTGAAAGAGTCTCATAGGCTGAAAGAAAAGCTAAAACCTCAGCATGAGAAGTTCCTGCTTTTTGGTGGGCTTCTAGGGCTACTATCTCATTGTTGCAAAGGATTAATGCTCCAACGGCTGGGTTTGGGTAGGTTCTTAGTTGGTACTGCCATGCTTTTTTTAGGGCTTGGGTCATGTAGATTTTATCTGAGTTCATTTGATTTCCTATTAATTTAAGAAATTATTTTTAAATAAGCATCTACTTTATCTTCTGAGCCAATAACTTTAAAAGTAGAGTATTTAAAATAAATGTAGTAGGTGAGCCCACATCGAGAGCTTTTATTGAGTCTGAGAAGAGCTTTAGAGTTGACCCATCAAGATTATACTTTTGAGACCTCATAGCATCTAAAGAGATTTTTTCAACTAAATCTTTGCACTCAACAGCAGAAACTTTTGAGTGCTCTTGTACAAACTCATAAGCCCTAGATAGATTTAGATTTTCTAAGTCTAAGCTCAACTGCTCCTCTAAAGAGTTATCATGCAAAATAGTTACAGGCAATCTTGACTTAATGGTATCTAGTAGAGCTGACTTTGATTCGGTAATAATAACAAAAGCCTTATTTCTTGGGGGCTCTTCAATAACTTTTAAGAGCCTATTTTGTGCAATATCGGAAAATTTTGGTGCAACTAAGATAATGTAGTTTAGATTTTCAGAGGCAACATAGGCTTTCTCTATGGCTTTTTGAGCATCTTCTACCAAGAACTCTTTTGGTTTACCTTTGTCATCTTCACTCTTTATAATAGTAAAACTCTCAGTAGTTCGTTGTGCCTCTAGCTCATTTAAAACAGTTTGGACTTGATGGGTGATGATAATACCTGAAGCCAAATTCATAAGTTAATCCAAACTTATCTCACCAAATAGAGCAGCATCAATGGTTTTGTTAAATAGCTTAAATAGCTGAATCATCTTAATATCTAACGATGAGTTCCCCCCACGCAGATAGAATGAGTTTGGAACATCGCCATCAATAATCCACAATAGGTTCTCATCATTTCTAAAGACAAACTTAGTATAGGCACTATCTGCTGAACCAATATACCAAATAAAGTATCCATTTGGGTAGGATATATCTAGCATATCTTCCAACAAATCTAACTCTTGTGTATTGTTCATCTTGTCAAGATTTGGAAACATTGATTTTAAAGTATATACAGGTAAAAATGGTCGCTCATTTTGTAGATTATTAATCTTACTTGCTACATATTTAGCATACCAACCCCTTTTATCATCAGTTAAAATAAGTACTGTCTGCCCCTCTATAATCTTGCTTACAGCCGATTGAACCACAGGAACCCAATCGTAACGACACTCCTCCATCCATGAGAAAGAGGAGTCCTCCTCTCTAATAGTATCTAGTGTCCAGCTCAAGATTGGTGTCATATTATTTATCTAAATCATAAGCATTATGGAGTGTACGTACTGCTAGTTCAGCATATTTTTCTGAAACAATCATAGAGATTTTAATCTCTGATGTTGAAATCATCTCAATATTAATGTTCTCATTGGCTAAAGCACAAAATGCAGTTGCTGCCACACCAGAATGTGACTTCATACCTACACCCACAACAGAGACTTTACAGATAGAATCATCTAAATCCATTCCTCCAATATCATGGTCAAAAGACTCAATAACAGCTTTAGCCTGTATTAACTCACTTTGAGGAACGGTAAAACCTAAGTTTGTCTTTCCATCTGCTGAAGCATTTTGAATTATCATATCTACATTAACATTCTCCTCAGCTAACTTTGTAAAAATCTCAGCTGCAATACCAGGTTTATCTGAAACATCTCTAAGGGTTACACGTGCTTGATTTCTATCTAAGGCTATACCACTAACTAAAACTTTCTCCATCTCTTCTGTCTCCTCTCCTATAACTGTTCCATCTCCATCAGAAAAAGAACTCTTTGCTACTATTTTTACTTTTAATTTCTTTGCTAACTCTACAGAACGGTTCTGCAATACTTTTGCTCCAAGTGATGCAAGTTCTAACATCTCATCATAAGAGATAAAATCCATCTTCTTTGCTTTTGGCTCAATACGTGGGTCAGTAGTGTAGATACCATCTACATCAGAGTAAATCTCACAAGCATCTGCCTTTAGGGCACCTGCAATTGCTACTGCTGATAGGTCTGAACCACCTCGTCCAAGAGTTGTAACAGAACCACTAGATGTAATACCTTGAAAACCTGAAACAATTACTATTTTACCTTTATCTATCTCTGATTGCATAGCTGTAGGATCTATCGACTCTATTCGTGCATAGGTATGAGAATCATCTGTTAAGATACCTGCTTGTCTTCCTGTCATAGCAATAGCAGGGTAGCCCTTCTCTTGAAGAGCAATAGCTAAAAGAGAAGCTGTTACACGCTCTCCTGAACTTAGCAACATATCCATCTCACGCTTTGATGGATTATCTGAAAAGTATTTAGCATACTCAATAAGCTTATTAGTCTCTCCACTCATAGCTGAGACGACAACAACAATATCATTGCCCTCTTCTCTTGCTTTGGCTACTCTTGTAGCAACATTCTCTATTCGCTCTAGGGAACCTACACTAGTTCCTCCATACTTATGTACGATCAACATCGACAATATGCCCCTCTTTCACAAAATGTTCTATGACACGCCGATAGACATGCCGTTTAAAATAGGTCGCTTTTTTTAGCAACTGTTTATACCCTACATAACTGTAATCTTCAAATTCTGGTTCATGGTAACTCTCTAGGTCAATCTTTGCATTCTCCTGCAATTTAACTAAAAAATATTTTTGTATCTGTCCATCGTAAGGATACTTTTTAGGTGATTTACCACCTACAGGAAAGTCATAAGAGATCCAATGAGGATACTCAGCAATAATCTCAACATCATTACACCCTATCTCCTCTTTAAGTTCACGAAGAAGTGCCTCTTTTGGGGTTTCATCTTTATCAATACCACCTTGGGGAAATTGCCATGTATTCCGAACATCAGAACGTTTACCTAAAAAAAATTCACATTTCTGCGGATAATTTGAAGAGAGTATAACAGCTGCGACATTTGGTCTATATCGCTTCTCTTTCTGCATTTTTATTACTCATCTTTCATTATTATTTTGATAAAATTCTATCAAAATCTTGTTTAAGGCTACCCCAAAAATATGCTTCTTTATATTCACATTCCCTATTGTGATTCCAAATGTCACTACTGTGCTTTTAACTCTTATGTGGAGAAGTTTGACACACGTAAAAACTATATGTTAGCTTTAGAAAAACAGCTAAAATTTGAACTCAAACGTTTTGAAGTTACAGAGCAATCTATAGAGACTATCTTTATTGGAGGAGGTACTCCCTCAACAATTACCCCTCTACTCTACCAACCCATTTTTAAACTCATTCAACCTCTCATTAAAAAAGGAGCTGAAATCACCACAGAGGCAAACCCCAACTCTGCTACCAAAACATGGCTAGAAGGTATGTTTGAGTTAGGAGTAAATCGTATCTCTTTTGGTGTACAGAGCTTTAACCATAAAAAGCTCAAAGTCCTAAATAGAGCCCACTCACCACAACAAGCCATAAAAGCCATTAAAAGAGCTTATGAGATTGGTTTTAAAAATATATCACTTGACCTCATCTATAACTATCAAGGCGATACAAAAGAGCTTTTAAAATCTGATATTAAAGAGGCTTTTGAGCTTCCTATCAACCATATTTCAGCTTATGAACTCACCATTGAGCATGGCACAAAGTTTGCCTCTACTCCAGATGTTCAACAAACAGATGATGAGTTGGCTTTTTTTGTAGCAAGTGAAATTGAAAAGAGAGGGTTTAAGCAGTATGAAATCTCTAACTTTGGAACATACCAAAGTAAACACAACAGAGGCTATTGGAAGCTTAAAGACTACATAGGAGTTGGAGCAGGAGCTGTTGGTTTTCAAAAAGATAGACGCTACTACCCTACTATAGATATTGAACTATATATTAAAAACCCTCTAAATATTCAAGAGGAGACTTTAACCCAAGAGGAGCTACTAACAGAAAAACTCTTTTTAGGACTTCGCTCAAACATTGGTGTAGATGAAAATATACTAGATAAAGAGATGAAAAGACGAGCTGATTTTTTAGTTAAAGAGAATAAGTTGATTAAAGAGGGTACAGTTTATAAAAATATGAACTACTTTATTGCTGATGAATTAGTACTTTATCTCTTAGGTTAAACCTATTTTGCTAAAATACAATAATTGAAAAAAACAAGGGACAACTATATGTTTGGAATGGGATTTACAGAAATACTCTTTATTGCCATTGTTGCTATTATATTTTTAGGGCCAGATAAACTACCTGAAGCAATGGTAAATATTGCTAAATTTATTAAAAATATAAAAAATGTAATTGGTGATGCAAAAAATGCACTTAATGAAGAGGTCAACCTAGAGGAGCTTAAACGCGAAGCATTAGGCTATAAAGAACAACTTGACAAAGCAAATGAAGAGTTAAGAGGGTTTAAAAATATAAACCCAATCAATGAGCTAAAAGAGAGTGCAAACTTAGGCTCTGTTAAAGAGAACTTTGAGCGTATAACACAACGACCTCCTGAGTCTGTAACTACCCAAGTAGAACCAAAACAGAGTAAAGAGATTACCTTTAAAAAGAAAAAAGTCAAAGAGACCAACATAGAAGAGGTCAAAAAAGAGAATAAAAAAAGTGATGAGAAGTAACAATGTTTGAAGAGATTAAACCCCATTTAGCTGAACTACGCCTACGCCTTAGCCTCTCTGTGGCTTCACTCTTTGTTGCCTTTATTATAGCTTTTACTTTCCACAATACTATCTTGACGTGGATTACTCAACCACTTAACGATGCACTTACTGCTGTTGGTAGAATTATTAATGAGCAAAGTAAAGGTACATGGCACACCTCATCTATAGATGAGAATAAAACAGCACCTAAAATAGACAACTCTCCTCTAGTCTCTGCTACTAAACTTGAAAATGCCCTTAGTGAGGCATCAAAGGTAGCAAATGAGAAGTTAGCTACTCTACTAAAAGAGGCTACTAAAGCAGTTCAAGAGCTTAAAGAGAGTCTCAAAGGGCTTCAAAGCGATGTAGACAATAATACATTTGGTGGGAAAATCACTACCCACCAAGTAGGAGGAGCATTTTTTGTTGCCCTAAAGGTCTCATTTTTTGCCGCTATTTTAGGTGCATTACCTTTTATTCTCTATCAGATTTGGATGTTTATAGCTCCTGGTCTTTACGAACATGAAAAGAAGATGGTCTACCCTTTTGTTATTGGTGGAGCAATTATGTTCTTTATAGGGGTACTCTTTGCATACTATATAGTTACTCCATTTGGTTTTCAATTCCTTATTACATTTGGTTCTTTTCTCTATACACCACTTATTAATATTGAAGACTATGTAGGCTTCTTTACTAAGATTTTGGCTGGATTTGGACTAGCGTTTGAGCTTCCTGTTGTTGCCTACTCTTTAGGAAAGATTGGGCTTATTACCGACAAATCACTCAAAGAGTTCTTTAAGTATGCTGTAGTTATTATCTTTATTTTAGCAGCACTCTTAACCCCACCTGATGTCTTAACTCAAATGCTTATGGCAGCACCACTAATTATTTTATATGGTGTATCTATTATTATCTTAAAATATGTAAACCCTCATGAAGAGGATGAAGATGACAACAATAATAAAGATAAAAATCTTTTAAAGAATAAAAACTAATGGATATAGAACTTTTAACCAATAGCTATGACTATGAGCTTCCTACTCATCTCATAGCTCAAACCCCTGTTTACCCTCGTGACCATGCTAAACTTTTAGTCTACAACAGAGCAACTAATACTACTACACATACCACCTTTAAATATCTACTTGATTTTTTACCAAAAGAGTGTGATGTCTTTCTAAATGATACCAAGGTGATAAAAGCTAGAATATTTGGCAAAAAGATGATAGATGCTAATAAACAAGGAGGAGGAAAGGTAGAGCTACTCTTTAATAAACCTCTAACAGCACATGAGTATTTGGTCATGATACGTGGAAAGGTACGCATAGGAACTCAACTACTCTTTGAAGATGAGTTAGTTGCAACTGTTATAAAGCTCAATAGTGATGGCTCACGTGTTGTTACATTTAGACATAAAGAGCAAGAGATACGCTTTGAAGAGTTGGTGCAACTACTTGATAAAATTGGTCACATTCCCCTACCCCCTTATATGCAACGCCAAGACAACAAAGAGGATGAGAGAGACTACCAGAGCCTCTTTGCTAAAAAAGCAGGAGCAGTAGCAGCACCTACAGCCTCTTTGCACTTTACACCTGAACTATTTGAAAAACTCCAAAAGCAACATAGAACACATAGAGTTACCCTACATGTTGGAGCAGGAACATTTAAACCTGTGGAGGTAAAAAATATTCTTGAACACCCTATGCACTCAGAGTATTTTGAGATTCCTAAAGAGAGTGCTGAGGTTTTAAACTCTAAAAGAGATATTTTAGCTATAGGGACTACAGTAACTAGAACTGTAGAGTATTTTGCAAGAACAGGTAAAACTTTTGGAGAGTGTGATTTGTTTTTACACCCTCTAAACAAGCCTCAAAGAGTTAACCATCTTTTAACCAATTTTCACCTACCAAAAAGTACTCTTATTATGCTAGTCTCTGCTTTTGTAGGACGCAAAAAGACACTTGAGCTATACCATGAAGCAATTTCTAAAGAGTATCGTTTCTTCTCCTATGGTGATGCTATGTTAATAATTTAATTTTATAAGCTATAATTCCAAAAAAATTAGAGGAGAGAGATTCATGAATAGACTCAAACTATATTTAGAAGAGAATAAAGAGAGCGAACTACACCCTTCTGAAATTGTAAATATTTTAAGAGAACTTGACGAAGAGGAGTTCTCTAAAGCTATTACATTAATTCCAAAAGATATTGTAGGAGATGTTGCTCTTGCTCTTCCTGATAGATACTTTGGAGAGATTGTTGAGTCATTAGATGTTCATGAACTCAAAGAGGCAATCTCTAAATTAGAGTCTGATGACCAAACAGACTTTATGCAAAAACTTCAAGAGTATGACGAGGAGATAGCATCAAAGGTCTTTGAGTCACTAGATAAAGAGGACCAACAAGATATTATTAGACTTCAAAACTATAGTGATGACCAAGCTGGTGCATATATGCAAACAGAGGTCTTTACTGCCAACAAAGATGAGATTGTTCAAAATGTAGTTGACAACTTTGCAAAGCTTAAAAAAGCTAATGAGTTAGAGAATGTCCATACACTCTTTATTACAACCGATGAAGGAATCTTACGCTACAGTATTGACCTTGAAGATTTACTCATTTTTGATTTTTCAAAAACTCTGCATGAGAATATTAAAGAGAGTAATGAGAGTTTTGAGCCTATATCTGTACGAGATACAGATGATATTTCAGATGTAGTTCAGACCTTTGAAGAGTATGATTTGTCAGTTGTACCTGTTGTTAACAATAAAAATATGCTACTTGGTCGTATTACCTCTGATGATATCTACGATATTATCTCTGAACAAGCAACAGAGCAGATGTACCACTTAGCAGGGGTTGATGATGAAGCTGAGGAGGATGAAGATATTTTAAAAGCAGGAAAAAAACGTGCCTCTTGGCTTGGAATCAACTTGGTTACTGCCATCTTAGCTTCAATTGTTATTGGTCTTTTCTCAGATACAATAGAGAGTATTGTTGCTCTTGCCGTACTTATGCCAATAGTAGCCTCTATGGGAGGGAATGCAGGAACACAAACTCTTACAGTTGTTGTTAGACAATTAGCACTAGGAGATATTTCTCATACTGATGCAACTAGAATTATAAAAAAAGAGGTTAGCATTTCTCTACTCAATGGAGTAATTTTTGCCATTATTATGGGCTTAATTGCTTCCATTTGGTTTGATAATGGTATATTATTAGGAGTAGTTATTGCACTTTCAATGCTTATTAACCTTCTTATGGCAGGTCTATTTGGAGCAATAATTCCTCTTCTTTTAAAAAAGATGGATATTGACCCAGCTATTGGAAGTACAGTTATTTTAACTACAGTAACCGATATTGTAGGTTTTTTTAGCTTTTTAGGTCTTGCGACCATTATTTTACTATAAAGGATTATTAGATTTTATGGAACTATTAATTATTTTCTTTTTGGCATCTGTGGGTATCTCATTTGTATGCTCTGTCCTTGAATCAGTACTACTATCTACTAGTATGTCTTACATCTCAGTACTTGAAAAAGAGAGACCAAGTGTAGGAAAACTTCTACGATGGCATAAAGAGAACATTAACAAATCTATAGCTTCAATTTTAATTTTAAATACTATTGCAAATACTCTAGGAGCTGCTGCTGTTGGAGCTCAAGCATCTTCTATTTGGGGTAGTGAGGTTGTAGCTTATGTCTCTATTGTTTTAACATTTGCTATTCTTTATATATCAGAGATTATTCCTAAAACTATTGGTGCTATCTATTGGAAATCATTGGCTCCAATAGCTGCAAAAATGATTCAAATTTTTGTCTGGATTACCTATCCTATTATTTTAACTACACTATTTGTTACAGATAAAATCTCAAAAGGAAAAGAGGACTCAAATAGCTTAACTAAAGATGAGCTTTTAGAGAGTATGCTTATGGGTGAAGATGAAGGGATTATTGATGAAAAAGAGTCTGATTATATTGAGAATGTACTAAAACTAGATGAGCATAAAGTAAAAGATATCTTAACACCACGCTCTGTAGTATTTGCTCTTAACGAGAAACTTACAGTAAAAGAAGTTTTAGAGACAAAACCTGAAATCTTTAAATTTTCAAGAATCCCTATCTATAATGAGACTATAGATGATGTTACAGGAATTATATTAGTTAAAAAGCTCTTTAAACAGGCTCTACTAAAAGATGATTCAGTTACCCTAAAAGAGATAAAATATGATATGTTCTCTATTAATGAAAATATTCCTGTTGCTAAAGCTTTAGACCTATTTATCTCTAAAAAAGAGCATATGTTTTTAGTTCTTGATAACTATGACCAGACAGAGGGGATTGTAACTCTTGAAGATTGTGTTGAGACTGTTTTAGGTGTTGAGATTATGGACGAGAGTGATACAACAGAAGATATGAGAGCTCTAGCAAAACTTAAAATGAAAAAGAATAGAAGAGAAAAAGAGGGGCTCTCTTCTAATAAAGTTAATGTATAATAGTTTGAATATAAGCTTGTCCATTAATTTTTGCTCTAACTACCTTTAAAGCCTCTATAGTTGCTTCTTCTGAGTAAAATGGACCGATAAAGACACGACGAATAATCTTATTGTCTTGTCGTACCTTTTGAATTATGTAAGAGAATCCATTTTTAGAGATAGTTGTTAAGTAGTTTTTGTTAATCTCAGAGAAGAAACTACCTGCTTTAATATAGTACTTTTTACCATCAAAAGTCTCTTTTACAATCTTGTCTATTGGAGATAGTGCTGTAGTATTATTCTCTTCTGTAATATTCTCATCTACAATAGGTTTTGGTTTAGGGTAGACAATATGTCTTAGGTACTTTATAGCTAATACTTTAAAGCTGTTTCCACTTGGTACAAGACGGAGCTTTTGAATATCTTTTCCCTCTTGATAGTCACCATGACCTTCAACTCTCCATCGTACAGTTGTCTGAACATCTACATATTTTGGTTTCCGTTTTAAAATTTTCAAATATGTAAATCTATAGTTACGCTTTGGCCATCTTTTATAAAATCGAACCTTCTTTTGACGCAACTCCATTAAAGAGACATTCCTACTATTAAAATATCTCTGCATAGGAAAAGCATAAAAAACTTGTAGTTTATCTAAAAAGTCCTCTTCATCTGCAAGATAAAAATTACGTAAAAAATTTTGAATGTGAAGCCATGAAAACTTTGATGTTTTTGCCATAGGTGCTAAGTAGTAGGAGTTAACCCACCCCTCAATATGTGAACCTCCCTTGGGTGCATTTATATAACACCACTCATCACCTCTTCTATCTTCTAAACACTCTTTAACACTTATATTTGTCGTATAGGCAGCTAACCTCCCCACAACTACTGAGTCTCTTAACGACGGTGTATCGCGAACGTTGAGTGCTCTTCCCTTTTTTATGTGTACAATCTCGTACTTTGTAGCGTATCCAAATCCAAATAGTAGTAGCATTAGCAATATAATCTTTTTCATAAAAGAGATTATACAATTTATGTTTAAAAATAGTATTAAATAATTAAATTAGTTTTTAATAATTTTTGCTTTCCCAACCCACAAAGCCCCAACAATCCCACAAAGAGACCCTACAAAAACAATGGCATACCCTGTAGGTAAATCGAGCCAATATGAGAAAATCATAGATGAGATAACAATAACTGACCCCACACTCCAAGCAAAAAAGAGTGGCTTAAATCGTGACTGTAACAGAGCCAAAAAAGCAGGGACTATAAGCAAAACAAAGACCACTAAAACCCCTGCTAATTGGACAGAGGAAGTAACAGTTAGAGCCAAAAGCCCAAAAAATAGTACCTCTCTTGCTAATCCACTTAAACGGTGATAAAACAGAAAAAAGAGTATGGCTACAAAGCTATAAAGTAGCACAGGCTCAACCAAATCATTTAATGTGGTAAAGAGAATATCTGTTGCTTGAAGCTTATTGAAAAGCTCTGTTCCTTGTGTAGTGTTTGAAAGAAGCACAATAATAGCACTAGCCCCCAAAGCATACAACATTCCAATAAACGCCTCAATATGCTCTACTCTATGAGTTGCAATGGCAATAAGCAACGCCCCCAAAAGAGCAAAAGCAAAGGTTAGTAAAAAGGTATAGTTTCCCTCAAAAAAGAGCAGACTTACAGCCACCCCAATAGCTGCAAACTGCCCAATGGCAAGGTCGGTAAAGATAACCCCACGTTTAATAATCTCTAAACCAAAAATAGTATGGATAAAGACTAATAAAATTGCTAAAATAAACGCAGGGTAGAAGAGTTCTACTATTGACATAGCTCTTTTCCAATAGTAGTGTAGAAATCTTCTAGCGTATCTGTTCCCTCAACTGCTCCAACATCATGAGGAATAACCTTTACCTCTGCTCCTGTTTTATTTGCAATAAAGTTAGCTGTCTTCTTCTCATGATAGACATCTTGAAGAATGGTTTTAACATTTTGCTCTTTCATTGTCTTAATAAGTTCAAATGTATGTTTAGAGCTTGGGCTTATACCAGGGAAAGGTTCAATATTGCCTACCTTTTTCATACCATAAAACTCAATAGCATAGTTAAAAAGTTCATGGTACTGTACTACCTTTTTACCCTCACATGAAGCATACTCTTTTTTTAGTTTGCTACTAAGCTCTTCCATTTTACCTTTAAACTCTTCAAAGTTTTTACTGTAGGTAGCTTGGTTGTTTGGGTCAAGCTGTGAGAGCTTCATGCTAATAAGCTCGGCTATTGGAATAATATTGTCAATATTTAGAGCAAAGTGAGGGTTTCCATCTGGGTGAACATCGCCCATACTTCTTGATACATTAGCAGGTTTATCTATAAGTGTAACTGCTCGGCTTACATCTAAAAAGCCACTACCACCATTTTGAATTTTACTGTTGTTAGCACTTCTTAAAAGAGGTGGAATCCAACCAATCTCAAGTTGAGCACCATTGATGATGAGCAAATCCTCTCTTCTTAGTTTTGCAATAAGTGAGGGTTTAGGAGTAATAAAGTGTGGGTCTAGTTTAGGTGAAGCTAAAACATCTACCTTAACTAAATCGCCCCCTACTCTTTTAGTTACCTCTGCCAAATAGTTATAGGTTGTTGCTACATTTAATTGTGCAAAGATTGCTGTTGTTAAAAGTGTTGTTAGTGTTAATATTTTTATCATTTTTACCTCTATTTGTATTATACAAGGGTGCGATTGCCATCGCACCGTTTTAAAATTTGATTTCTTTTAATGTAATTTTTTCATATCTATTTTTTGGTGCGATAGCAATCGCACCCTACGCATTAAAACGCATGAGCCCCATGAGCCCCTGTCTCAACCAAAAACTCCAAAAGCACTTGATTTTCAGTACGTCTTACACCACCAAACGATTTTGATTTATCTTTAGTAGCTTGAAGCCTAATCTTAGAGAACTCAAACGGTGAATAGCTAACAATAGCCGAATACTTTTTAAGGTCATCAGGTTGATTTTTAGCATTTTTAT
>JALWNF010000163.1 GCA_026995985.1 Campylobacteraceae bacterium | reverse complement strand
CCTCTTCGTAACTCTTTTTTTAAAGCTCGTTTTAGTATGTGTGGTTGGTCGGAGTATGAGTCCCATGGAAAGTTGTTTTTCATCTAAAAATATCTCGTATATTAAATTTAAAGTAGCCTAATTTTTTACGTATTTTATATTTGCGAATAAGATTTAAAGGCTTTCTTTTTGGCTCTTTGTTCTCTAAAAAGTCTAAACAGGCATCAATAACCCTTTGGCTAGATTTTCCATCACTATATGGGTGAGTATCTTCTATAAAGCTATCTAAAGCACTCATTATCTCTTTGGGTTTTGTTAAGGCGTACTCTAAAGCACCTTCTATCTCTTTTGCTGTTTGAATATTTATCATATAAGAAGCAGGTTTGTTGTTATTAATAGTTACAACAGGCTTTTTCTGTAAAGCAAACTCAGTAATAGCCGAAGTGGTATCAGAGAGCATAACATCAGCTTGTTTAAAGAGAGGAATAAGCTCAGTTGTATCATAAAATGTAAAGTTCTCATTTTGAAGAGATTTGAACTTATCTACAATCTCTTGCTCCATTTTTGGGTGAAGTACAGCAATAAATTTCCACTTTCCAAGTCTGCTTAGGCGTTCAATCTCTTTAACAATAGAGCTATTTTTTGCAAGACTTAGTCGTGTAGTAAAGGTAGAGCTTATCATAATGGTAGGTTTACTATTTTTTATCTCTTCCAATGGAAAGAGTGGGTCTACCTTTGACCAACCTGTCTGAACAACCTCAAAGTGTCTATGTTTTTTCTGTAACTCTTTAAAAGGCTTTGTAGTATTTGGTCCTTGGGTGCAGTACAAATCAAAAAAGCCTCTTATGTTAAAATGCCCCTTAGCCTCACTACGCTTACCTACACTAAATCCATGAAAAACTTGCACTTTAATACCTGAAAAGAAGCTAGGGACAACATTGGTAGCAACAAGCACAACATCAGGTTTAAAACTCAATACCTCTTCTACAGAATTTAAGAGAGGCTCATTTTTACTAAAATATTGTTTTGTCTTTTCTTCATCACAAAACCATTTAACGCTGAAACCTCTTTTCTCTATCTCTTTTTGTAGGGGTCTTCCTATGGGAATGCTATAGGGTTGGGAGATGTAGATGAGGAATTTTACTTTTGAGTCTAATATTAATCTGTTTTTCATAAGTGAGATTATACCCTAATCCAAACTATGATAGAATCTCTTTTATGAAAAAAATAAATTATAAATTAGATATTAAATTAAATTTGCTTCTCTACTCTATCTTTTATGCTATTTTGTTTGCTTTAGTTTTATCTCTTATGGATAGAGCCTACTCATTAAGCAATGAGTATTTTATTTTTAAGTTTACATCAAAAGAGTTTTTTAATAAGTTAGCTCTTTTAGGACTCTTTATATCTATAATACCACAAAAAAGAGCTAGAGTAGTTATCTATATATTAATTCTTTTAGCCTCATTTTTTCAGTATGTCCACTTTGAGTATTTTGGAAAAGATATTAGTGCCATAGAGTTTTATCTGTTTAAAAACAATTTTCAAGAGACTCTTGAGGTCTTTTCTACTATGTTAAACATAGTTTTAATTCCATTAGCTATTGTGGTTGTAGCTTTTGTGGCATTACTTTTTATTGACAGATATATTGCTACAAAATCTTTTAAATATAAGTATGGATTGACTATTTTGTTAATTGCTCTACTCTTTATAAATATAAAAGTATTCTATGTGACAAATTTAAAAAGAGGAAAACTAGAGCATACTCAAAGTAAGTTAATCTACCCTATTATAAATAGACACTCCTCTCGAAACTTTTTTGTTAGTGCTAACTATTTTATATTTGGTTTTTTACCTAAGAAGCTCTCCTCCTCTACATCTGACTATCCTATTTTAGAAAAACCCTCTTTAATTAACAAAGATGTAAATAGAACCGTTATTTTGGTAATAGGTGAGAGTCTACGTTATGATACCTTCTCTTTGCAAGACAATAAATTGACTCCTAAGCTACAGAGTTTAAAAAGTGATAATAATTTCTTCTATAAAAAGGTTTATAGTGGTGGAACTATGACAAAAGTATCTGTTGCTACACTTATCAATAGACTTAAATACCCTAATGGATTGCCTCAAATATCACAAGAGGATAACTGTCTATTTAAATTGGCAAAAGAGAATAGCTTCTCTACCTATTTTATATCGAGACAGTCTGCTTTTCATCTTCAGATTCTTCATGATTTGATGTGTCCTAAATATATTGATAGGTTAGTAGATAGAGATGATTTCTCTGTCTATATAGAGCCTAAAGGTTATGATGAAGACCTACTAACCCTTGTAAAGAAGTTTAATCTTTTAAATCAAAAAGGATTTATAGTACTTCAACATAGAGGTTCACACTCTCCCTATAAAAAGCAGTATCCAAAAGAGTATGATAGATACACTCCTTATGAAAATACAGCACTCTATACCGATAACTCTCTGTATGAGTTAATAAATTATGTCAAAGAGAATAGTAAAAATGAGACCTTTCTCTTTTATGTTTCTGACCATGGAGAGTTACTTGGAGAGTATGGTAAACATGGTCATGGTCACTTAGTAAAAGAGGTTTATGAGGTACCATTTTTAATGTATACAAATAGTAAAGATGAAAAGCTAAAAGAGCAGTTTAAATATGTAAAAAACCACTATGACATCTCAAACTATATTCTCTCTTTATTAGGATATAAAGCAGATTTAATTAGAGATGAAAACCGAACTATCTATATTTTAAATGCCGATTTAGATGGATTTTCTGGTTATGGGGTTATAGATATAAATGGTACTGTAGAGTCTAAGATAAGATTAAAAAGATTTTAATCTTTTGAGTCTCTTTTTGTTAGCAAGATAGCTCTCTTGCTTTTTAAGAGCACTATTTAATTTGCTAAGAAGAGTAGTCTCTTCAAGCTTTGCTATCTGTGCATAGTATCTAGCCATAAACTCATTATCTTCTATATCTTTAGTAAGTTTTGCAAGATTTTGCATTCTTAAATCATCATTAAATTCAACAAACTCCATTCGATTAACATCAATAATGGAAAACTCATAAGAGTCACCTACTCTTTTTACTAAGATATTACCTGGAGAGTAGTCTATGTGGTGTACCTTTTTTTGATGTAGTTTGTAGGTATACTCTATAAATCTCTTTAAGATATTCTCTCTATCTTTAAAACTTTTATCTTTAAAAACAGC
>JALWNF010000162.1 GCA_026995985.1 Campylobacteraceae bacterium | reverse complement strand
GGCTGATACTTCAACTGCATTACATCTACATTGGTTCTCTGCTTAAAATAGACTCTAAAGAGAACAGACTCTCCTAAATAGAAACTACTTTTGGCTATTTTAATATCTATAGAGAAATTAGAACTCTCTCGTTTTGCACCTGTTGGTGGCTCTTTAACTGTTAAATTTATGGGATTTGTACTCTTTAACTCTCCATCAACCTTTACAGAGAAAGAGGGAATGGTTAAGTTGTGTTCAGGTCGAAACTCTAGCATTAGTGTTTGAGTCTTCTCCATACTATTGACACCATCTACCTGAACAAAATCTGCTCCTGTACGACGTTGAACAGTCAAAACTTTCTGCCCTGCTATCTCATCTATCTCTGGAATGTAATCAATATTTTTCCCTGTTACTACTAAGGTCAATATGACTGTATCACCCTTAAATACCTCTTGTGTATCTACAGTAGCAGAGATACTACCCGCTGTTAATAGACCAACAGATAAAAGAAGACTACCAAGGATTTTGAGTATCATTAAACTCTCCTTTTTTTAACTTTGGTCGATACATCAATGTTGGCATTTTCTTCTTAGATAACCTGTTCATCATATGTCTTAACTCTTTTTTTATTACATCTTCTCTTTTTTGCTTTGGATTCATTGGCTTATCTACCTTTTTATCTCTATTTTTCTTCTTATTTTGTTTATCTTTTTTAGGCTTCTTTTCTCTCTTATCTTGCTTCTTTTTATTGTTCTTTTTTTTATCTTTCTCTCTTTTTTTCTTTTTTGCTAACTCTAAATTATACCGAGTATCTGCATCTTCTCTTATCTTCAATGCTCTCTCATAGCTCCTAATAGCACGAGTAAAATCTCTCTTTTTAAAGTAACAATTACCAATATTGTGCAATCTATCTGCCTCATTAAACCCTTTTATTTTAGCATACTCTCTTAAAGCATCATCGTAATACCCCGCTTTATAGAGTGCATTAGCTCTGTCATAAACTACAGATGGGTCATCTTTTTTTAAAGAACCAAAGAGTTTAGCAGACTCTCTAAACTCTCCTCTTTGGTAGGCTTGGTTAGCTTTGTCTATGGTTTGGAAGTCAAAGAGGTCAGCTTGTAAAAAACTAAAACTCAAAGCAATTAATAATATTTTTGTCATCATATATTTTATATAAAAGTTCATTATCTTTTTTCCATGCATTTTAACATAACTTTTAATAAAGAGATTGACTATATATCTTTTTTTACTAAATATATTTCTAAATATATAATTTTAAATTAAGAAATAAACAAGCAAACTATTATGAATATATGTGTAAAATTGTTTAATAATATTAGGTGGTCAATATGTTTTTAAAAAATAGATTTAATAAATATCGTTTTCCATTACGTTATTTCTGCTCAACAAAGTATTACTATGCTACAAAAATTCCATTTTGGGATATATTTCTACCTGTAAAATATATACAATTTTTAGGAGAGTACAAATATGGAAAATTAATGAAAACTATTCCATACTTTACTAAACATATTAATCTTTTACAAACAGACCAAGAGCTAAAGAGTAGCTTCTCTAAACAGACTCGCTATAAAATAAATCGTGCAGTTAGAGAAGATATAAAATTTAATATCTATAAATTAGATACTAAAGAGAAGATAGATAACTATATTAATTACTATAATAACTTTTTAAAAAGTAAAGGTCTTCTTTTCCGTATATCAAAAAGAGAGTTTTATGCACTACTTAAAAACTATGTTGTAACATATGCTAGTTATAATGATGAGATATTGGTTATGCATTGCTCTTTTGTAGACTATAAACTGAAAACTGTCTATATTCACCATAGTGCATCTCACTTCCGTACTCTCAAAAAGAGTAAATCTAATATAGATAAAAACTTTATCTCTTATGCTAATTGTTTTTTACACTATCAAGATATGTTATATTTTAAAAATCTTGGTATGAAGACTTACGATTTTGGAGGATATGGAGTCAATACAGATGATAAATCGATTCTATCAATAAATCAATTTAAAGATGGATTTAGAGGAAAACTTGTACAACAAAACCACTATATAAGTTACCCTTTTCTTCTTATAAGTCTCTGTTACCAAATGCTAAAGCCTTGTGTCATAAAACAGAGGATAATAAAAATAGAGCACCTTTTAAACTATATTTTTCAATCAAAAGCCCCATATTTTAACTATCTATCTCTTCTCCATTTTATTGTAGGTATAGAGGAGAGACTTAACAGCAGTAAAAAGAGTCCAAAAGCTAAAGGGTAGTAGAACAACTCATCACGGTCATATAGAGTCACCTCTTTACCCCTTTTACCCTTATGTTGAGTCTTAATAGTAGTAATCAAATCTTTAATATCTTTACTTCCTGTACTAGCTACTACAAAAGCCCCCCCACTCTCTATAGCTACCTCTCCTAAAGTATCTTCTCTTTGGGTAATGACTATGCTACCTTTGTCTCTTAAGGGTTTTCCTTTTTCATCTAGGACAGGAGAGCCAACTTTTGTTCCTACCAAGACTACATAGAGTGAAATATTTTGCTCTTTTGCAATTTTAGCAAGTTTCTCTACCTCTTTTTTATCTCCACCATCAGAGAAGAGAATAAGAATTTTAGGTTTTTTCTTCTCTAATATCTGAGCTACATACTCACCCAATGCTCTAAAGTTAGTAGAGTTCATATTGATATATTTGTCAGTTACACCATCAACTATCTCTTTTAAAACTCTCTTGTCAGAAGAGAAAGGGGCTAAGATAAAGGGCGAATGGGCAAAAGCAACCAGAGCTATCTCATCATTTGGCATAGCGTCCAAAAGAGTAGCTATCTTCTTTTTTGCAAACTCTAAACGGTTTGGGTAGATGTCTTTTGCTCTCATAGAGGCTGAAATATCTAGTACCACTACAGCTGAAATACCTCTAACCTCTACCTTTTTTGCTCCATGCTCTATAACAGGTCTAGCCAAAGCTATAAGCATAAACAAAAGAGCTACTAACATAAGTGCATTTCTTGCTACCAATGGCAAAGAGTCATGCCCTACACTTAGACGCTCTAAAACCTCTTTGCTGAAGAGTTGGCTTATATTGTCTTTGTGTCGTAAAATAAAAAAGCTAAAGAGCAACAGAGGCAAAATCAAAATATAGAATATTTGAGGGTTTACAAAACTCATAAAAGCCCCTTTATTGTCCTAAAGTAGATAAAAAAGATAAAAGAGAAAAAAGAGATTAATAAAGGATATACAAACATATAGGTGTGCTGAAC
>JALWNF010000161.1 GCA_026995985.1 Campylobacteraceae bacterium | reverse complement strand
ACACCACCAAACGATTTTGATTTATCTTTAGTAGCTTGAAGCCTAATCTTAGAGAACTCAAACGGTGAATAGCTAACAATAGCCGAATACTTTTTAAGGTCATCAGGTTGATTTTTAGCATTTTTATTTAATGCACCATATCTAGCTCCAAACTCCCAGTTGCTATCTTTTTTATAGAGCAGTTGAGTGTAGTAACCACCCTGCTTTACATCATCTCTATCTCTATATAGGTACTCACTCTGCCAAGTTAAATTACTATAGCTATCTATAATATATTTAAGTGTCAACTCCCCATTATAGAGTTTACTATCTTTGTTATCTTCTGTCTTCCCTGTAGCAACACTTGCACCTGTTAACACAGAGGTACTATCACCCAAGTCAAATCCACTCTTTAAGTAACCTAAATAGAGATTATTTTCGCTACTCTTTCCAAAACTAAGCTCATTTGTACCTTGCATAGCTTCAACTCCTGCCATAAAGTAGTTATCGGTAGGTGCAACCCAATGCAAAGCAACCCCTGCATCGTTAATACCCTCTACTCCTAACATCGCTTCATAAACAAGTGGTTGTTCAGCAAAGTGTTGAGCATGTTGATGAATAGCATTAATACGACCAAACCCACTTCTAAACTTACCCATCTTCATATCTAAATTAGCAGGGAGTTTTTTAGTAGTTAAGTATGCCTCTTCTATCTCAAACTCATCAGGGTGTAGGTGAAAAATCGCATCACTTGTAAAGTAAGGACCAACATCTGAGTGC
Organism: Campylobacteraceae bacterium; assembly: GCA_026995985.1. Lineage (GTDB taxonomy): Bacteria > Campylobacterota > Campylobacteria > Campylobacterales > Sulfurovaceae > UBA1140. The sequence goes on along the minus strand of JALWNF010000161.1, from coordinate 12,590 downwards.
ATTCCAAGTTCAGCATAGTTAAAGTTAAAGCCTCTATTTTTATGAAAAGGTATCTCATCGGCATTGTCAAAAAAGCCATCAATACCATACCCCTCATACTCATCATTATTAATATTTCGTGAAACAGCTGAACCATCTAAAATAAGTGAAATATCAGGAATAAAGCTCTTTTGATTAAAGCTATTGCCACCCTTTAGTGCCTCTTGTAGCTTTGATTTCTTTTGTGCTTGTAGGGCTTTTTCTAGCTTCTCTACACGCTTTTCTAGGTCATTTGCTTGTAATAAATATGTACTCAATAGTGTACACAGTAGTAGTTTTTTTTGCATAGGTATCCTCTTAATTAATATAATTTTGACTCATTCTACAAATTTAAAATTATCAGTTAATAAAATAAATGTAATTAAGAGAAAAAAGGAGGAGCGTGGCTAAAAAAGCCTTTGTCTATAACTATAGAGTTTAACTGTTTATAAGTAAGTAGAATCTGCTCAGGCAACAACTCCACAAAATCCAATGACTCAAACAGTGGAACATCTCCACTATTGAGATTTTTAACAACAATACAGACTTTACAGTTATTATGAACTGTTAGTTGGTCTTTGTGAATATGGGTTGCTGAGAGAAAAGAGGAGCTTAAATAAAACAGCAATAAAAAGCGTACTAGCATCTGTTTCACTTTGGTCTCCTTTTTTAATTTTATATGGAAGTATAAAGCAAAATTGATTAATTTTAATTTTAGAACCTCCTCCAAAACCCCCTACTAAACAGAACAATAAAGGTATAAAACTCCAACCGTCCAATAATCATAAAAAATGAAAGCAACACCTTATCAAAATCACTAAAAATACTAAAGTTATCAGCAGGTCCTACATGTCCAAACCCAGGTCCAATATTTCCTACTATAGCAATAGATGCACTAAGAGCTGTTAGGTAGTCATAACCTTTAGCAAAAAGATAGAAAGAGAGAACCAATGTAGTAAACATATAGATAAAAAAGAAACCACTTACACTTACTAAAACTTTAGTAAGTACCTTTTGACCATCAATATAGACTCCTAACATAGCGTTGGGGTGAAGTATCTGTTTAAGTTGAGTATTAAGACTTTTAAGTAGCACTACATAACGAATAACCTTTACCCCTCCTGCTGTACTTCCTGCATTAGCTCCTATAAACATAGGAATAAATATAAATGCTATTGCAACTCGTGACCACTCTCCGTAATCGGTTGAGGCAAACCCTGTAGTAGTAATAATAGAGGAGATGGTAAAAAATGAGTGAGTCAAAGAGTGCCAAATGGTATCTTTCCCAATAGAGATATGTACTAAACTTAATGCAAAAGCAAGAACTAAGAAGATAACTAAGTACCAAATTACCTCTTCACTCCCATACCCTTTCCAATCTCCAGACAATGCCCTAAGATGAGCAATAAAGTTAACCCCACTTAGAAACATAAAAAGAGTTGTTACCCATAAGATAAAGTAGTTATGTTCCCAATACCCCATACTGCTGTTTTTGGTCGAAAAGCCACCTGTAGAGATGGTAGAGAATGCGTGATTAATAGCATCAAAAGCACTCATTCCCCCAAGATAGAGTAAAATAAAATCAAGAAGGGTCAAAAACATATAGATTTTCCATAGACCCATTGCTGTATCTTTAATTTTAGGGGTTAGTTTCTCTACAGACACCCCTGTAGATTCAGCTTTAAAGAGAGTAAGAGAACCTGTAGGGTTAATAAAGGTAAGCAACCCAACACCTAAGACAATAATACCCATTCCACCCAACCAATGGTAGAGACTTCTAAGCATTAAGGTCGTATGGGATAGAGATTCAATATCGTTATATATTGTTGCTCCTGTAGTTGTAAAACCACTAATAGCTTCAAAAAATCCTTGTGCAAAGGTAATATTTGAGGTAAGGTAGAGTCCCATTCCTCCTACAACTCCAAAGAGTATCCAGCTAAGATTTACACTAAAGATTCCCTCTTTTATACTCATTTTGCTAGGGTGGTTACGAAGCCAAAAATAGAGTAAAAGATTAGCTAATAGATAGAGAAGATTAAAGATAAGATAGCTACCAATAGACTCATGATAGATAGTACCTATTAGTGAAGCTAATCCTAAAAACAAGGAGAGTACAACACCAATAATAGAGAGAAATTTTAAAATATTTTTTAAAGCGTTTGCATCCAATTTTTAACCTTTTGAGCTCCATTAGTTGGGGTAAATAGTATAATTATGTCACCTACATTTAAGAGCTGTGGCTCATTAAATGGAACAATCGCCCCCCCTCTAACAAGAAATAGTCGTGACTCTTGCTCCTCTATGGGTATGGTCTCTTTTTGAGATACAAAGGTAACTTTTCTCATAAAGATACTACCTCTTGCCCCACAATAGTGGCGTTCTCTTATAGTTTCATTTGAAAATATTCTCTCCAATATGCCATAGTAGGTCATAGTTTTTGGACCTCTAATAGTTACTATGCCTAACTTGTGCATCAAATCATAAAAGTTAGTGTCGTTATTGATGGCAATTGTTTTAGGAATATTGTACTCCTTGGCTTCCAAACATCGAATAATATTCTCCTCATCACTTCTACTAGTTGAGATAATTAAGTCAGCATGTTTTACATTTTCCTCATTATAAATCGTATCGGCAATATAACGACTATGGATAATTGTAGCCCTATTTTTAAGTATCTCCGTAGCCTCTCTACAGAGCGTTTCATCTTTTTCAACTATCTTTACATCTGATTTTGTCTCTAAAAATACCTTTGCAATCTCAACACCTAAAGTATTAGCCCCAAAGATAGCAATTTTTGAGATTTTTTGAGGTGATTTTTGATTAAGCTCTTGAGATAGAGAGCAGATATTTTCATCTGAACCAAAAAGATAGATTAAATCGCCCTCCTCTAAAAGCTCCTCATCATTTGGAACAAAAAAGCTCTTATCTCTCTCAATTCCTACTACCACTTGCTGTTGGCTATTTATCTCTTTTACGCTATGAATAGTGCTTTGTTTTACATAGATTGAGATAAGTTTGTGTGGCAAAAAACGAAAATTTTTAACATTATTGGCTTTAGGAAAATCTAATAAAAGTTTAACAGATTGAGCTGTTGTTGTATAAGGGAAGATAACCTCATCAATACCCAACCTTTCAGCAATACTACTCTTTGAAAAGTAGGTGTTGTGTAGACGAATAATCTTCTTGTTTACATTTAAAATATCATCTGCCATCAAGGTTGCAAAGAGATTGGCTTCATCGCTGTTGGTTACTGAAATAAAAATATCATAATGCTTGTCTAAAAGATTTTGATAAACTTCAGGGTTCTCAACATGCCCATATAGAGGCATAATATCTAATGACTCCGATATACGATTAAGCGTCTCTTTATTTTTGTCAATCAAAACAATATTGTGTTCGACCGATAGAGTTTTAGCTAAATTAAATCCAACACTACCTGCTCCTGCTATTATAATCTCCATATACTAGACTCCTTAATTAGATAGATGCAAACGAGCCTTAAGCCCCACAGCTGTACTATAACCAACCTCAGCAAATTTCAATCTTCCACTTTTTGTATAGATAAGAGTGGTCGGATAGGCAGAGATGTTAAACTTGTTAGCTAAATTACCTGATATATCAGATATAACTCTATAGCTTAATTGATGTTTTTGCATAAACTCATTAATCTCCTCATTACCTCCAGAGTTTACAGCAATAGTTATAACATTATAATCTTTTGAGAGTTTATCAATATTGGGAGCCTCTAGTTTACAAGTAGGACACCATGTTGCCCAGAAGTGAACAAGTAGTGGCTCTCCTTTATAACTAGAGAAGTTAATAGTTCTACCATGTGTATCGACCAACTTATAGTCATAAATATTCTCTTTGATTTCAGGTTTACGAATATAGTTTAAAACTATTGAGACAAGTAAAAAGATAATAACTGTAGAGCCTATCTCTTTAAAGATTTTTTTAACACTCCATCTCTTTTTACTCATAACCAACGCTCCAAAATAATCTTAGCTGCAATGGAGTCTATCTTTCCATCACGCTTATGTCTAAAGACCCCTTGTGTTAGCTCTTTAGCTTCAAAGGAGCTTCCTGCTTCATCTTGATACTCTACTTTTATATCTTCTAACTCTAAAAGTGAGACAAAGTGTCTAATACGTCGCTCCATCTCCTCTTCGCTTGTACCACCTTTTGGCAGACCAACCACTAACAGTTCAATCCCCCACTCATCTAAAAAAGCTCTGACATCTCGTGCTGCTTGGTTTCGATTTTTTCTTAATATGGCATTTTGAGGAAGTACAGTTTTGCCATCAAGACAAATTGCCATACCTATTCGTTTAAGTCCTATATCTATACTTGCTATTTTCATAACAGAAAGAATACACTAATAGTCCACAAATATTTCTTATTATTAAGTATTATTTAAAAAATTTAAGAATAAAAAGTTCACCTCATAGTTTTAAATAATAGGTTACCAAACAACACACTTTAACACAACTATTTTTAACATACAACTCTCTTTTGTATCATAAGGAAACAGATAATATATATAATTTTACACAATATAAGAGTTTTATTCTCCTATTTACAAAAAATTGATAAACTCATATCATTAAACTACACATAAGGATTGATATATGTCATTACCAAAAATTATATGGACAAAGATTGATGAGGCTCCAGCACTAGCTACCTACTCTCTATTGCCTATTGTAAATGCATTTACTAAAGCAGCAGGTGTTACTGTTGAGACTTCAGATATTTCACTCTCAGGAAGAGTTCTTGCAGCAATGGGACTTGCAGAAGATAATTTAGCAGAGCTTGGAAAAGTGGTTCTTCAACCTGATGGAAATATTATTAAACTTCCAAACATCTCAGCCTCTATTAGTCAACTTAAAGAGTGTATTGCAGAGCTTCAATCTCAAGGTTATGATATTCCTGATTTCCCTGAAAACCCTTCAACACCAGAAGAGGAAGAGATTCGTGCAAAATATAATACCTGTTTAGGAAGTGCCGTTAACCCTGTACTTAGAGAAGGAAATTCAGACAGACGTGCAGCTAAAGCTGTTAAAAAATTTGCACAAAACAACCCACATAGACTTAAGCCATTTGCTGAAAATTCAAAAGCCTATGTAGCACACATGGCAGGAGATGGTGACTTTTATGGAAATGAAAAATCTATTACCATGGAGAAGGCACAAAAAGTTACTATTGCTTTAAATGGTAAAGAGCTAAAGACAATTGATGCACTTGAGGGTGAAATTCTTGATGGTACATTTATGTCTGTTAAGAAACTAAGAGAGTTCTACAGAAAGTCTGTCCAAGAGGCAAAAGAGAAGGGGCTTATTTGGTCACTACACCTTAAAGCAACTATGATGAAAATCTCTGACCCAATTATGTTTGGTCATGCATTTGAGGTATTCTTTGAAGATGTATTTACAAAGTATGCAGATGTATTTAAAGAGGTAGGAGTAAATCCAAATTTAGGTATGGTTGACCTTGAAAAGAAGATTGCAGGGCATGAGAAAGAGGCTGAGATTAAAGCTGCATTCCAAGCTGTTGTAGACTCTGATGCTCCAAAAATTGCAATGGTAGACTCAGATAAAGGTAAAACAAACTTCAATGCTTCAAATGATATTATTATTGACGCTTCTATGCCTGTTGTTGTACGTGAAGGTGGAAAACAGTGGGATAGAAATGGTGATGCACTAGAGACAGTAGCTGTTATTCCTGATAGTACTTATGCAATGTTCCACGAAGAGATGGTTGCAGACTGTGTTAAAAATGGTCAGTTTGATGTAACGACAATGGGTACTATGCAAAATGTTGGTCTTATGGCTCAAAAAGCAGAGGAGTACGGTTCTCACCCAACCACTTTTGAGATGGAAGAAGATGGTAAAGTAACGGTAACTGCTGAAGATGGAACCGAACTTATGAGCTTTGATGTTGAAAAAGGCGACATCTGGAGAATGAGTAGGGCTAAAGATATTCCAATTAAAGATTGGATTAGATTGGCAGTTGAAAGAGGTAAGATAGAGGGTTACCCTGTAGTATTCTGGTTAGATGAAAACAGAGCTCATGATGCAGAAATGATTAAAAAAGTAGAGAAGTATCTCCCTGAGTTTGACACAGATGGTGTAGATATTAAAATTATGGACATTACATCTGCAACTAGATTTACAAATGAGAGAATAAGAAGAGGTGAAAACACTATTGCTGTTACAGGTAACGTTTTAAGAGACCACTTAACAGATATGTACCCTATCTTAGAGCTTGGAACATCTGCTAAGATGCTATCTATCGTTCCTCTTTTAGCTGGTGGAGGACTATATGAGACAGGTGCAGGTGGTTCAGCTCCAAAACATGTTGACCAATTCTTAAAAGAGAGTCACTTAAGATGGGATAGCCTTGGTGAGTTCTTAGCACTAGCAGAGTCTTTAAGATTTATTGGGCAAAAACACTCAGACGATAAACTTCAAGCTTTAACAGAGGCATTAGATAAGGCAAATGAGGGTTACCTAGACAACAACAAAGCTCCAAGTAGAAAGTGTGGAGAGCCTGACAATAAAGCTTCTCACTTCTATCTAGCTCAATATTGGGCAGAAGCACTTGCAAACGGTTCAAATGCTGAACTAGCCCAGAAGTTTGCACCTGTAGCAAAAGCTCTTAAAGAGAATGAAGAGAAGATTCTTGAAGAGTTACTAGCTATTGAAGGTAAACCTGCTGATATTGGTGGATACTATCGTCCAGATGATGCAAAAGCAGAAGCAGCAATGAGACCTTCGGCTACTTTGAATTCTATTATTGATAGAATATAATTTCCAACTTCTATCTACTCCTCATACTCTTGTGAGGAGTAACTCTTTTCTCTTTAAAAAAACTTTTTATAACCAATTAAATACCACCTTAAACCAAAAAATAGTATAATTCTTAAAAAAATATTAAAAAAGAAAATTAAATGAGGTTAATAATATTTTTAACAGAAATTATTGTTGTGCTGTTCTATCTTGACTCTGAGTATCACATCTCTGATTTTAAATTTACATCTAAACCTCATAAAGATTATAGTGCATACTACTCATTTGATGTTGTTGACAACGAAATCCTAACACTCTCTAGTGCAAAAGAGGAGGAGAAGATAAAGATTTGGAAAGCCTCTTCTATTCAGTATGAAGTCTTAGACTCTTTTCCAAGAATGGAGGAGATGATAGAGATATATCGAGACCGTGTTGTAGATGATGGTCTCTTTAAAGCAAAATTTGAAAACTATATGATAGAGCTTCAAGACTCCTATATACGTGGCAATATAGATGAAGAGGAGTTTAAAAAAGCTTTTCTAAATCCCCCATTGCTATAATTTGCTTATTGGCATAGGAACTCTAAAATCTATATAGTCAAGCAACTCTTATTCTAAAGCTAAAATACTCATATTTAGGTATGGGGGGGGGGAGTATGTCAATTATAATAGTTTGTGACATAAGGTGACATACTATATTTTATAATCATTAAAAAGTCTATAACTAAATAATTTATGATAAAATCCCTTAATATTAGGCTTTAAATTTTAAATAGAGAGATATAAAATTTATTTATTAATATAAAATATTAATTATGTAACTAAAGGTATCACAAATAAAAATAGTTTTTTTTATTTTATATTTCTATTATTAGAAATAGTGTTTCTCCTTATCACATAATAGAGAAATATAATCTATAATTAACTTAATGTTTCATTTTTGTTACACTTCCCTGATATAATGGATTATAAGCTTGTTAAATCTTTTTATTTCCCAAACTGTGTTTGCTCATGTATATGACTATTTTTTATATACATTGTCAAGCTCTCTTTTGGAAAAGTAATCTAAGTTTAAAGAGGTATATCCCCTAACTTAGATTAATTAGAGAACAAGCAATTTTAAATATAAGGATTAAAATGGCAAAAGGTAAAAAAGTAACTGTTATTGGAACTGGAAATTTTGGCTCAACTGTAGCATTTATTTTAGCAATGAATGGAACTTGTCATGATGTAGTACTTAGAGGAAGAAACTATGATGTAGCAAAAGGTAAAGCTCTTGATATGTCTCAAGCCGCTAATGCAGCTAGACAACATACTATTGTTAGAGCAGCTAAAGGGCCAGAAGATATGAGAGACTCTGATGTTGTTGTTATAACAGCAGGAGCTCCTAGAACACCTGGAATGAGCCGTGATGATTTACTCTTAATGAATGCAGATATTGTTAAAATGTATGCAAAAGAGATTAAAGAGTATGCTCCAAACTCTATTGTTATTGTTGTCTCTAACCCACTTGATGTTATGACCTATGTAGCACTTAAATATACAGGCTTTCCAAGGGAAAAAGTTCTTGGTATGGCAGGTATATTAGATGCAGCAAGAATGGCTCATTTTATCTATGAGAAGCTTGGATATGGAGCTGGTCAAATTCGTGCTACAGTTATGGGTGGGCATGGAGATACAATGGTACCTCTTCCTAGATTTACAACAGTTGCAGGTGTACCAATTGATGACCTACTTGACTCTGAAGAGATTGGAGAGATTGTAAAAAAGACAAGAAATGGTGGAGCGGAGATTGTCAACCTTTTGGGTAATGGTTCTGCCTACTATGCTCCTGCAAAATCTACTACTATAATGGTAGATGCTATCTTAAAAAATACAAATCAAATTCACTCTTGTGCCATTTTACTAAAAAATGAATATGGTTACTCCGATGTTGTCTCTGGCGTTCCTGTTATGATTGGTGCAGATGGTGTAAAAGAGGTTATTGAGATGACTCTTAAAAATCTACAAGTACGAAGGTTTAAAGCCTCTGTAGAAGCAGTAAAAGAGATGATCGATAAACTTTATGAGTTAAAGTTTTTCGATGACTTAGAGAAAAAGTAGTCTAAAAATTAGGCTACTTTAAAGGTTATATAACTTTTTTAATGGTAAGATTTTATAGATGTTATTAAATATTGTATTTAGTTCTAAAATATTAATAAGGAAAAATATATGATTAATAGGAGAGTAGGAATTATTGGTGCTGGTGCTGTTGGAGCAACTACTGCATATAGTCTAAGTATGATGGGGATATGTAAAGAGATAATTCTTTTTGATATAGTAGAGGGTGTTGCTAAAGGAAAAGCTATTGATATAGGACAGTCTACCCACTATTCCCCACGTCCAACTATTGTTAGAGCAGCAAAAACTCCTGCTGATGTAGAAAATTGTGATATTGTCATTATAACAGCCGGTGTTCCAAGAAAAGGAGACATGACTCGTGAAGATTTACTTCTAATTAATGCAAAAATTATAAAATCAGTAGTGGCAGATATTATAACCTACTCACCAAATGCCATTATTATCTGTGTATCTAACCCTTTAGATGTCATGACATATGTAATTCACAAAATGACAGGCTGGAGGCCTAACAGAATTATGGGGCTATCAGGAGCCTTAGATGGCTCTCGTATGGCTTACCAAATCTACCAAAAACTAGGCTATGGTGCAGGACAGACAGGTGCACTAGTAATTGGTGACCATGGTCAAAATATGATTCCTCTGCCTCAAAAAGTACAAGTTGGTGATGTTCCAACAACTGACCTACTAACAGATGAGGAGTTTGTAGAGATTATAGAGCGTACTAAAAATGGTGGAGCTGAGATTGTTAGCCACTTAGGAACCTCTGGCTACTATGGACCTGCTAGAGCTATTGCTCATATGGTTGAAGCAATTTTAAATGACAGTAAAATTATTGTCTCATCTTCTGTTATGCTAAATGGAGAGTATGGCTACAAAGATGTAACTGTTGGTGTTCCTGTTATACTTGGTCAAAATGGAGTTGAACAGATTATTCAGATGACACTCAATACAAAGACTAGAGAGAAGTTCAAAGCCTCTGTTGAGAGTATTCGTGAGGGTATTGATATTCTTGAAGAGAATGGTTTTTTTAAATAAATATTTGTATTATACAAGGGTGCGTTTCCTAACGCACTGTTAAAATAAAATGTGGGATTTATAAAAAATAAAGAAATGTTATAAAAACGATACGTTGGAAAACGCACCCTACCCTATTACCTCCCTACCCATTCATAATAAAGCTTTTAAACTACCATAATCTATTTACTTCTTATTAACATGCTAAAGAGTACAATGAGTTCATTATTCTATATAGGAGAAGTTATGAGAGAAATTGAATTTGACGATATTGTCAAAGCTGTAAAGAACATGATTCTACACTGTGGTACAGACCTTCCACAAGATACGTATGATGCCTTACAAAAGGCTATGGAGGAGGAGAAGTCCCCTGTAAGTAAAGAGGTAATTCGCCAAATACTTGAAAATGCAAATATTGCAAAAGAGGAGAAGCGTCCACTCTGTCAAGATACAGGATTAGCTGTATTTTTTGTAAAAGTTGGCGACAATGTCCGTATAAAGGGTGGTCTCTTAAAAGATGCTATCAATAAAGGGACAGAAGAGGGCTACAAAGAGGGTTACCTAAGAGCCTCTACTTGTGAGCCATTTAGCCGTCTAAATCTAAAAGATACTGTAGGGTATAATCTACCTGCTATTATTCACTTTGATATTGTAGAGGGTGACAAGATAGAGATTGAGTATGCTGCTAAAGGTGGTGGTTCAGAGAATGTATCTCGTGCAAAAGTACTCCCACCTGCTGCTGGAAAAGATGGAATTGTAGAGTATGTAAAAGAGGTTATCTCAGATGCAGGAGGAAACCCTTGTCCTCCAATTACAGTTGGTGTTGGAATTGGTGGAACATTTGAAAAGGCTGTTATTAGCTCAAAACATGCTCTATTTAGAGATTTAGATACAACCAACCCTGACCCTGAATTAGCAGAACTAGAGGAGCGTATACTTACAGAGATTAACAATCTTGGAATTGGAGCTATGGGTATGGGTGGAACTAAAACAGCTCTAGCTGTTCACATTGAGTCTAACCCATGTCATATCGCTTCACTACCTGTTTCAGTTAATGTTCAGTGTCACTCATCAAGACATACACATATTACAATATAAGGAGAATAGATGGCAACTTATAGACTAACAACCCCACTAACTTCTGAAGATACAAAAAAGCTTGTAGCTGGAGATACAGTACTTCTAAATGGTACTATCTATACAGCAAGAGATGCAGCACACAAAAGATTGGTAGAGTTAATAGAGGCAGGAGAGGAGCTTCCATTTGATTTGGAGGGTTCTGTAATCTACTTTGTAGGACCTACTCCTCCTAAACCTGGTGACCCTATTGGTAGTGCTGGGCCTACAACATCTTATAGAATGGACTCATATTCACCTACAATGCTAAAACATGGCTCAAAAGGTATGATAGGTAAGGGTAAACGTAGCCAAGAGGTAAAAGACGCTTGTGTGGCTTATGATGGTATCTATTTTGGTGCAACAGGTGGAGCTGGAGCTTTACTTGGTAAAAAGATTCGTTCAGCGGAGGTTATTGCATACCCAGAGTTAGGACCAGAGGCAGTAAGAAAGATTACAGTAGAGGATTTTCCTGTAACAGTAGTAAACGACACAAAAGGTAATGATATCTACCAAATGGGTCGTGAACAATATGAAGTAAAGTCTTAGGACTTTACTTCTCTATTTAACCCTTACTACTTACAAGGGACTTTTGTTCTATTAGCATCTTTACCAAGTGTCTCTAATCCACCTTGGTTACAACCTCTAATTGGTTTATTTGACTTTTCAATAATTGGCTTACCATTTTTATCCCACTTAATTTTAGCAGCATTTAGTGCCACAACCATTGTCAATAGTAAAACTATCGATAAAAATCTCATATTAACTCCTCAGTTTAAGATTTATTTTCCCTTTTAATAATTTGTTAAACATTTATAGTATAACAAGTTTTTTAAAATAAATAAACTAATTTTTTAAATTATTTTAATTTAATTTATAGTTTTAACATAGTATGTTTAATTAAATATTTATGGTATTTTTATACTATATAATATGTTGAATATAGCAAGAAAAAACACTATAGTTAGTAAATAAAATTAGATAATATTAACTATTTTTCTAAAATATTTTTAATTTATAAAAATATAAATTTGTTTTATTATTTTTTAAGTTTATATAGATATTGCTTGTCTCTCTTATACTGTTTTTGCTAAAATTATCAGATGAAAAATTTGGAAAAAGAGAAACTAAAAAGAGTGTTGAGTATTATAAAAGAGAGTCCCTCTTTAGATATTGCTCACTTTACAGACCATGACAATCTACTTGTTGAGTTGCTAAATGAGTATACTAATAAAAAAGGCTATGGCTATCAACTCAATATACTAGATAACTCTATAGAAGAGAGTATGAGCCAAAAATATAAATCTAGTTCTACTTCAATAAGAGTATTCCACCTACAGCGTAAATCCTACCTTATTCAAGCAAAACAGTACGATTTTGTTTTCATAACAGCAGATATAGAGCCTGATATGGAGAGTGACTTTCTAAAGCGTCTACATCAAATTATTAGAAATGCTGGACAACTTATTGTCTTTATAAAAAAAGAGGATTATACTCTACGCTATAGATGGATTGAACTTTTAGAAGAACATAA
>JALWNF010000160.1 GCA_026995985.1 Campylobacteraceae bacterium | reverse complement strand
CCTAGAATTTGGGATAGTGATTATAGTTTTGGAGTTAATCTATATAGGAGCGAGTTTCAATATAGAACTTACGACCAAAAGAGTGTTGGTGCAGGGGCTAATATTGGTAAGCAGTTTACTCATAATCTTTATGGTTCTTTAAGTTATCAATATAGTAAAAATGAGGCGACGGAGTCTGATAATAGTGATAATATTTTAGCAACAGAAGACTACTACTCTATCTTCTCTCCTGAGGACTCAAATTATGTAAAGAGTATGTTCTCTATGGGATTAAGTTATGATAATACTGATGACTTTTATGTACCTAGAGAAGGTATTATTTTAGGTGGAACATTAGGATATGCAGGAGTAGGTGGTGACCAGAAGTTTGTTGAAGCTACAGGTCGATTTGGTGCTTACTATGGGCTTGAAGATGTGATTGACTATGACCTTATTTTACGTTATAAAGTTAGAGCAAGAGCATTAAAAAATGAAGGGAATATTGCTATTCCAGAAAGATTATATATGGGTGGTATAGGTAGTGTTAGAGGGTATGAGCCCTACTCAATTACACCATTTACTCTTGATAGTAATGGAAAACGAAAGCTTAAAGGTGGTACTAAAAGTTTGGTTAATAGTGTAGAGGCAAGTATTCCGCTTTCAAAAGCTGCAAAGATGCGTTTGGCATTCTTCTATGACTATGGTATGATAGGAGAGAAGAGTTTTAATGATATTACAAAAGAGGGTTATGGTGTCTCTTTAGAGTGGCTCTCACCAATGGGACCAATTAATTTGGTATTTGGTAGAGCAAAAAATCCTGATAAATTAGATAGAACTTCAAACTTTGAATTTACAATGGGGCGAAAATTTTAAGATATAAATTTTTATGGCTCTCTTTAGATTAGAGTTTTCTAAAAAGAGCCTAGTTTAGATACTAACCCCATAACTCATTATCTTTTTAGCTTGAACCGATATTAAATAGAAGAATATATTTATTGCTCTTGTTCAAGCTGAGAAAATTTAAATTTTAACTCCTCTACACTCTCTACATTATCAGGATCAGAAATAATACAGTCAACAGGACAAACAGCAATGCACTGTGGTTCATCATAATGTCCAACACACTCTGTGCAACGGTCTGGGTCAATAATATATATTGGATCATTCTCTTCAATAGCCTCATTAGGACACTCTTCTCTACATGCATCACATGCAATACACTCATCTGAAATCAATAATGCCATGTTATATACTCACTTATAATTTATTAGAATTTGTACCCCTTGAGAGGTACTTAAATGATTTATAGCTTATATAACCTTATGCTTTATTTAAAAGATGTTGTTATTTGGGGAAGATATAGAGATTAAATATTGAATGACACATTTAATCTTTTAATAAAAATCTATTTAGAGGAAAAGCAATAGAGGCTACAGCTCCTTTACCATCTTCACGATTTTTAAGGGCAATTATAACACCCATGGATTCTGCAGCATTTTTAGCTAAGAATAGACCTAATCCTGCACCAGTTGATTTTGTTGAGCGTTGAAAAGGGGCAAAGAGGTCTTTACTCTCATCTATTCCCTCTCCCTCATCTTTAATTTCAATAATAAAATGGTCTGGCTCCATACGAGTATTTAAGCTTACTAGACCACCTTTAGGTGTAAACTTCAATGCATTTTGTATAAAGTTTTGAAAAATTTGCATAAACAGAAGAGGCTGGATATTGATTCTAAAGTTAGGAATATCAAAATGATATATAAAATCTCTCTCTTGTGAGTGGGCTAAAACTTCATACTCTTCACATTTACTAGCCATAAGGCGAATAAGGTTAAGTCTCTCTGGTTGTTCAAATTGGGCTCCTTCAGCACGTCCAAACTCTAGTAGATTATGTATCATTGCATTAAGAGTATCAATAGATTCAATATTTTGCTCTAACGCCTCTCGAACATTATCATGCTTTTTATATTTCATAAGTGTAATTTGATTTTTTAGACGCATAACAGCTAGTGGAGTCTTTAGTTCATGAGCAGTACCAATATATAGCTCCTGTCTATATTTAATAGAGGTTTTAACTTTAGTAATTAGTAGATTTACACTATCTGCTAGTGTCTCAAACTCAAAAGGAAGTCCTTTTATTTTAATCTCATGTAGAAGATTTTCATGCATACTTGTAAATTGATTTGTTAGTGTCTCTAGTGGAGCCATTATTTTTTTTGTTAATAGAGAAGAGAAGTATATAATAAATATAATACCTGTTATTAGTATAAAGGTTATCATATAATACATTGTCGTAATATACTCAGACTCTTGGGTAATATCACGCTCAATCTCTAAAATCATTTTATCATCAAGAAAAGACTCTTTAAAAAGATAGAATTCTCTGTTGTCTCTTTTTATAGGTATAATAACAGAATCTAAATGTTTATTATTATAGTTTTTTGATATTTTAATTGTATATGGAGATAGTCTATTTATTAATGATAAATCCTGTTTAGAGTTATACTCTTTCTCTTCTGAGTAGTGAAGAGTAATTGTTTTTGCTTTACTATTTAACTCATTTTTAATATGCCCCATAATACTTGTATAGAAGTATGTAGAGAGGCTAATAAGCACAATAATGAGCATAGCTATCATTCCGATAGCCAACTCAATTGTGAAACGCTCTTTTAAGCTCCTTTTGGAAAGCAAAATCTATAACCTCTTCTTCGTACAGTCTCAATAGTTGTAATATTTAATGGCTTGTCCATCTTTTGTCTAATTTGGTTAATTGCAACTTCAATAACATTTGGAGTTACAAGTTCTGGCTCTTCCCAAATTGCATCAAGAAGTTGTTCTTTTGAGACAATTTGGTCTTTATGCATTGCTAGGTGTGTTAAGACCTCAAAAGGTTTCCCTTTTAGTTCAATCTCTTCACCTTCATAGATAATCTTCTCCTCTTCAGGATTAATAATCAAATCATCTACTTCGATAATGTTTGAGCCTCCAAATCTTAGTTTAGCTTCAATTCTTGTAGTTAATACCTCAAAGTCAAAAGGCTTTCTAATATAATCATCTGCACCAGCTTTAAGTGCTTCGATTTCACTGTTTCTATCATCTCTAGCAGAGAGGACAATAACAGAGGTTTTAGGTGCTTTTGCTTTAAGCTTTGCAATCATATCTATACCATTACCATCTGGAAGCATCCAGTCAAGTAACACTAAATCATAATTTCTAATACCTAAGTAGTATTCACCATCTTTGATGTTTCCTGCTACATCATTTTGGTAACCAAATTCTTTAAGCCCATCAGATAGGGTTTTACTTAATGTTACTTC
>JALWNF010000159.1 GCA_026995985.1 Campylobacteraceae bacterium | reverse complement strand
CAAAAGCTAAACCTCTACTTCTAGCCTTCTCTCTAGGAACAATAATAGAGAGTGCATCAACAACCTCTCCTGCTACTCTAATATCAAGTTTTACTAAGTCTCCTGGTCTAAAGCCTATAGGTTCGTAATCAAAACTTGCATACCCTTTTGTTGTACTTTTGAGTTTATCATAAAAATCAAGTACAATCTCATTCATTGGTAAATCGTACTCTAAAAGAACACGCTCTGCATTTATGTAGTCCATCTTAACTTGAACACCACGACGGTCATTAAGCAGTTTCATTACATTTCCAAGATAGTCATTTGGTACTAAAATAGTAGCTTTAATATATGGCTCATATATGGTGGCTATCTTTTGAACCTCTGGCATCTCATAAGGATTTTGAATCTCTATTCGCTCACCATTAGTCAACTCTACCTCATAGATAACAGTAGGAGCAGAGGCAATAAGCTCTAGGTTAAACTCTCGCTCTAAACGCTCTTTTACTACCTCCATATGTAGCATTCCAAGAAAACCTACCCTAAAACCTGAACCAAGTGCAAGTGAGCTCTCTGGCTCATAGGTAATGGAACTGTCATTAAGTTTTAGTTTGTCAAGTGCGTCACGTAAATCTTCAAACTTATCTGTCTCAATAGGGTAGATTCCTGCGAATACAAATGGTTTGGCAGCCTCAAACCCCTCAATAGGCTCAGATGTAGGGTTTTTAGCATCAGTTATGGTATCTCCAACCTGTAGTCCATCAACACTCTTTAGACCAGTGACAACAATACCAATCTCACCTGTATGGATTTTAGAGCTTTTAATAGGAGAGATAGGATTAGGATACATCAAATCTAGTACTATATGCTCCTCTTTTGTACTCATAATCTGAATCTTTTGCCCCTTCTCTATAGCCCCATCATAAACACGTACTAGAGCTAAAGCACCTAAATAGTTGTCAAACCAAGAGTCATAGATTAGAGCTTTAGCAGGAGCATCTTCATCTCCACTTGGAGCAGGTATACGCTCTACAATAGCCTCAATAAGCTCAGGCACACCCTCACCTGTCTTTGCAGAGACTAAAGAGTGTTCAGTGCAATCTAGTCCAATAGCATCTTCTACCTCTTCAAGTACTCTTTCAGGTTCAGCAGCAGGAAGGTCTATCTTGTTTACTACAGGTATAAGCTCCAAATCATTCTCTAAAGCAATATATACATTGGCAATAGTTTGAGCCTCTACCCCTTGTGCAGCATCAATAATGAGTAACGCACCTTCACTAGAAGCTAAAGAGCGACTCACCTCATAAGAGAAATCGACATGTCCTGGAGTATCAATTAGATTAAGAATATAGTGTTCACCATTGTTAGCAACATAGTCTAGTCGAACCGATTGAGCTTTAATAGTAATGCCTCTCTCTTTTTCAATCTCCATTGTATCCATAACTTGTGATGACATCTTACGCTCAGAGATAGCATTACACTCCTGAATAATCCTATCTGCCAAAGTAGATTTACCATGGTCAATATGGGCAATAATAGAGAAGTTTCTAATGTGTGATTGAGGAACTTTTTTTTCTGTCATTAGTTTGTCTCAAATAGTGAATTTACACTCTCATTGTTGTATACACGACGAATCACTTCACCAAGCATTTTAGCTGTAGAGAGAACTTTTATCTTTTTACAATTTGTATTTTTAAGAGGAATAGTATCTGTTACTACTAACTCATCTAACTCCCCATCTCTAATCCGCTCATAAGCAGGACCAGATAAAACAGGGTGAGTACAACATGCCATTACCGATGTTGCTCCTTTGGCTTTAAGTGCAGCAGCTGCTTTTACCATAGTTCCTGCTGTATCTACCATATCATCTATCATGATGACATCTTTACCCTCAACATTACCAATAATATTCATAACCTCTGATTCATTAGCCTTCTCTCTACGCTTATCGACAATAACCATCTCTAGCCCCATTGTCTTAGCAAAGTATCTAGCACGAGCAACCCCACCAATATCAGGACTAGCTACTACAGGATTTTTAAGGTTTTTACCCTTAACATAGTCATTAAACAAAACAGCACCATAGAGATTGTCTACAGGAATATCAAAAAAACCTTGAATCTGTGAAGCGTGTAAATCGACTGTTACAACTCTTGTAATTCCTGCTGTCTCCATAAGGTTTGCTACCAATTTAGCTGAAATTGGCACTCTTGGCTCTGCTTTTCTATCTTGTCTAGCGTAACCATAGTAAGGAACAACTGCGGTAATAGAACGTGCTGATGAACGTTTAAGTGCATCTACCATAATAAGTAGCTCCATTAAATTAAAATTTACAGGTGCTGAGGTTGGTTGCAAAATAAATACATCTTTTCCTCGTACACTCTCTTCTATCTTAATATTTATCTCATTATCTGAAAATCTAGTAATTTTTGCTTTAGAGAGTGGCTGTTCTAGATATTCTGAAATTTTTTGAGCCAATTTTGGATTAGCTGTACCCGAAAAGAGCATATATCCTGTCATCTGTTTACCTTATAATTATTATATTTCTTGCGAATTTTACCCATATTTGGCTAATAAGCTGATGATGAGTGATTAAGTGTTTTTAGCTAAAATTATAATTGGTCACCTTTTTAATAGGAGTAAAATCATGCTTAATCTACTTTTAGCTTTACTGTTAGGAGTTATTATTGGCTGGAGTTTTCATGCCTTTTTTAATGAGTTAGGTACTCCAAATATTATTAGAAATGATTTCAATATAACAGATAAAAATCTTAAAAATATCCCTCTATTAGAAGTAGAGACTCAAAAAAATAAAATAGTTGAGCAGAATATATCAAAGCAAAAAATTCAAAACTCCATAAATAAGAAAGAGACAGTTGATAACTTTTATACTCTTTTAGATAAAGGTCTATTCTCAGATGCCATGGCACTATATCTTGAAGCCACAGAAAAAGAGCTTATATCATATAAACTAAGACTCTTAGAGTATTTTAGAGAAAAAGTTAAAATAGATACTAATATGGCTACAACCCAAATGTATGAGTTTATAGAGCTAGAGCCTGAACATGAAGAGGTAGCAAAAATACTAATGGAGACTCTCTACTATTCTAATAACTATCATGAGTTTGTTTCATTTTTAGAAGAACAAATAGAAAGAAGCAGTACTCCATCACTCTACATCTACCGATTAGCAGAGTACTACGTTGAGATAGAAAACTACTTTAAAGCTATAGAACTTTTAAAAGAGATTGTTACTGATGAAGATTTTGGAGAGAGAGCACAAATACTCTTAGATAAAATAGATAGAAAGAGTAAGGAGAATAGAGAGTA
>JALWNF010000158.1 GCA_026995985.1 Campylobacteraceae bacterium | reverse complement strand
ATGAGCATGAAGGGGTAGATGGCAGAGGCAAAGGGTATAAAACAATTGTACGTTACAATACCATTTCAAACTCTAAAGGTTATGCAATACATAATCTAAATCCTAAGATACACTCTTTTATCTCTATAGATAATCAGTTTTTTAATAATAAATATTAAAAATTTAAAAACATCACTCTACCTATAGGCAATCACAACCCCATCAACCCCAGCTTTAGCCATCTCTTCAATCTCATCTTTTTTAATATATGCCAAAATTTGTGTATCAAAAAGGTAGTGTTGAGCTATGGGCATAATCTCTTTTGCCAATTTTTTTTCACATAAAACATAAGTAGCATCAAGTAAATTAGCAAATATTGCCTCCTCTATACTCTCTACTCCTACCGCATAACGCAATCCATTAGATTTACAATACTTTACAAGCTCCAAAGAGTTGGAGAGACCACCCTCTACCTTTAAGAGTGCATTACTAGGTGTCTTTTTAATATCATTTACTTTATTGATAGCGTAAAAACGTTCACTCTCTATCCATTCATGTCCAAAAATTTTCATAATCTACTTTGCCTTCTCTAAACACTCTATAGAACAGTAGGTATTTTTTTTATGTATTAATGCATCTTCCTCTGTAACATAAGTTCCACAAACAGCACAAGAAGAAGTTGCCTCTATCTTTCCAAAGTCAGACTCCTCCTCTCTTTGCTCTTTTTTATCATTATCTAAAAATGGAACTTTTCCTCCAAAAAAACGATAAAGTGCGACTCCTGCAATTGCCAAAATAAGTAGTTTAAACCACATCTTGCCCCTTTATATATAGATAGTTTCGTTGATTTTTTTTGATTATATCATAATCTAACTCTTGGGTTATCAACTCTAATTCAGAAAATAGATGTTCACCTTTATAAAAGAGAAATTGTGTCTTTTCATCTTGAAGATGTTTAGTCAACTCCAACAACATTTTAGTATCGGTCACAGCACGGGAACTAATAAGACCAAAAGACTCACTCTTATACTGCTCTACCCTTTTTTTAACAACCTCAACATTAGAGAGTTCTAACTCCATTGCTACATACTTTAAAAAAGAGGCACGTTTGAGTCTTGGTTCACATAGTACAGTTCTAACATCAGGATAAGCAATTGCTAAAATCATTCCAGGAAAACCTGCACCTGTTCCTATATCTAAAATAGAGCTAGGCTTTTTTATAAATGTAGTAGGATACAAAGAGTCATCAATATTTTTTTCAACATCAGCAGGAGTCTTTGCACCTGTTAAGTTGTGAATTTTGTTCCACTCTAACAAAAGTTCAGTAAATTGTTTTAACTTTTTTTCCATATTATAATAGATGTCCCATCTGCTCTTTTTTAACCTGTAAATACTCTTTATTATAAGGGTTAGCATCTACAACAATAGGAATCCTTTTTGTAATCTCTACATTTTTTAATGAGTCTATTTTAGTAGGATTGTTAGTTAAGAGCTGAATCTTCTTAATTCCAAAATAGTCCAAAATATACTCAACCATCTCATAACTACGTTCATCGGCACGAAATCCCAACTGATGATTTGCCTCTACAGTATCAAAACCCTTATCTTGCAGAGCATAGGCATTTACCTTACCTAAAAGTCCTATATTTCTTCCCTCTTGGCGTAGATAGATTATCATACCTCTCTCTTTGGCTATTAAGTTTTGAGCAAAGGCTAGTTGCTCTCCACAATCACACTTTTTAGAACACAAAGCATCGCCTGTTAGACACTCTGAGTGAACACGAACAATAGGATTTTCTCCTAAATCATCGGTAAAGATAACCAAATGCTCTTTCTCTGCCTCTTTAAAGGCTTGAATATTAAATGTACCATAACATGTAGGGAGTTTTGCAACTTTTGAAATATCAATCTGTCTCATGGTCAAAATTATATCAGTTTATGATAAAATTCAACGAATTTAATTTAAGGTAATAAGATGTTTACACGATTTAGAAGAAAAAGAATCAACCCTGTACTACGCAATCTTCTTCAAGAGACACATTTAACAGTCAATGACTTTATCTATCCTCTCTTTATACGAAGTGGAGAGAAAGTTAAAAATGAAGTTGACTCTATGCCAGGTGTTTTTCAGATGAGCATCGATGAGGCTATTAAAGAGTGTGAAACTCTTAAATCTTTAGGAATCTACTCTATTATTCTCTTTGGTATTCCAGATGTAAAAGACTCAGTTGGAAGTGATGCATTGTGTGAACATGGGATTATTGCTTCATCTATTCGTACCATAAAAGAGGCTCACCCTGACATGTTTGTGGTAACTGACCTCTGTTTTTGTGAATATACCGACCATGGACACTGTGGAGTGCTTGACCCTGTTTTAGAGACTGTTGACAATGATATTACTCTTGGAAACCTTGCAAAACAGGCTTTAGTTCATGCAAAAGCAGGGGCAAATATGATTGCTCCAAGTGGAATGATGGATGGAATGATAACAGCTATTAGAGAGGGGCTTGATAGTGGAGGATTTAGCCATATACCTATTATGTCATACTCTACTAAATTTGCTTCAGCATACTATGGACCATTTAGAGATGTTGCAGAGTCTGCTCCTAGTTTTGGAGACAGAAGAAGCTATCAGATGAACCCAGCCAATAGAAGAGAGGCTATCTTAGAGAGCTTAGCAGATGAGGCTGAGGGGGCAGATATTTTAATGGTAAAACCTGCTTTGGCTTATCTTGATATAGTCCGTGATATAAAAGAGAACTCATCTTTGCCTCTTGCTATATATAATGTAAGTGGAGAGTACTCTATGTTAAAGATGGCAGCAAAAGCAGGAGTAATTGACTACGAAAGAGTAATGATGGAGACAATGATTGGATTTAAACGTGCTGGGGCAGATATTATTATTAGCTACCATGCTAAAGAGGTAGCAGAACTACTCAAGTAGTTGATAAACTCCCTATACCTAAAGGCAATAGGGAGTTTTAAAAACCTTCTACCTTAACATCATAGATAGACCGTACTATTTTAAATACATAATCCCCTTAATTTATCAATTATTTTCTCCATCTTTATCTATCTCTTTAGAGAGTTCTGCTAAATCTTCTAAATATTTTGACCCTAAACTACTTTGAATAGGAACCTCTAAACTCTCTTCTGATTTACTATTTTCCCATCTTTATCACTTCTCAAAAATTTAAAAAAACAAAAGCCCAAGATTTAGGGCTTTAGTAGCTTAAAAAGCCAAAATATCAAGAAAAATGTAGTGAAAACTTTTAGAACATTCTTGTTGTTTTATTCGTATTTATAATATAATTCATTATGAAAAACTAAAAAAGGTTAAAAATCATGTTTGCAAGAG
>JALWNF010000157.1 GCA_026995985.1 Campylobacteraceae bacterium | reverse complement strand
CTAAACGTCTTAAAAAACCAATGGTTATCTACTTCTACACCGACTACTGCTCTCTTTGTAAAAAGATGAAAGCAACGACCTACAAGAGTGAGAAGATTCAACGTATATTAGATGAACACTTTGTTGCCATAGCTCTAAATATGTCACATCGTTCCGATGAGAAGATGTTAGAGGTTAAAAAACATTTTGGAATCTTTGGAACTCCTGGGTTTGTCTTTTTTGACAGTAAAGGAAATGAGCAAAAAGAGTACCAATTCTATGGCTATCAAGATGCTGATGAGTTTTTTGATACTTTAGATTTAATGAGTGAGGATTAGAGAAGTTTTATTCCTTGCTTATTTGAGAATTATTTTTTTACTTTAATAAATCACATACTCTTTAGATGTTTAGTAAACTTCTTAGCATCTATAAAGCCAGATAGAGTCTTTTCAGGAAGATAGTTGTTATCTTTATCAAAAAATATAATATTTGGAGTTCCCCAAATATGGTAGTATTTCATTAACTCCTGTTCCTCTTTTGTATTGTCTGTTACATCTATAGTAATAAATGTAAAACGCTCTAACTCTTTTTGTACTGCTTTATCGGGGAAAGTGTCACGTTCAAGCTCATCACAAGAGGCACAAGATTTCTTTCTAAAATCGACTACAACAGGTTTTTTTGATAAGGCTACTTCTGCTTTAAGTTTTTCAATAGAGTAACCCTTTTTAGCACTATGCTCTATAACTTTTGTACTATTTGAAGAGACAACTTTAGGGGCTGTAAACTTCTCTAATGGGGCAAATACAGACTTTGCTCCTGTTAGATATCCTACAAACAGTAATGCACCATAAATCAAAAAGATAAATGCCAATAGACTAAATAATTTTGTTATACCTTTTCGTGCTGAAGAGTCATTAAATACTCCCATATAAAAAGCTGTTCCCATAAATAGAAGAGACCACAATAACATAGTTGTCTCAGGCGAAATAACTTTACCAAGCATAAAGATAGAGAGTCCTAACATTACAACACCAAAAGCTTGAGAGACTGCTGTCATCCAACCTCCTGGTCTTGGCATAAATTTACCTGCTCCTGCACCTACCAAAAGAAGAGGTAGCCCCATTCCTATACTCATAGCAAAGAGTGCTGCTCCACCCAAAAATGGACTACCTGATTGAGAGATAAACATAACTGCACCTGCTAATGGAGGAGCAACACAAGGGCCAATAATAAACGCCGATAAGAACCCCATAATAGCTGTTCCAAGAATTCCACTCCCTTGTGCATTGTCACTAATAGCATTTATTTTAGATTGCCAAGAGGTTGGAAGTTGAATCTCATAGTAACCAAATAGTGAAAGGGCTAAAGCAAAAAACATAATAGCAAAAAGAGTAAGCACCCAAGGGTTTTGCATTGCACCTTGAATATCTGCTCCTAACATTCCAGATATAACACCTACAATAGTATAAGTAATTGCCATAGATAAAACATAAACTAAAGAGAGCATAAAACCTTTAAATGCACTTGACTCTTCATCTTTTGATTGTTGAGAGACAATAATAGATGATAAGATTGGAATCATAGGGAAGATACATGGTGTTAAAGCTAAAAGAAGCCCCATAATAAAAAAGAGGAAAATAATAAAAAATGAACTCTCATGAACAAGGATATCAACTATTGCCATTGGATTAGACTCTTCAAGTGCATTAGCTATCTTATCCCAAGTACTAGTAGGATTTGGGTTACCTTTAAATTTAAAAGTTCTACTTTGAGGATTGTAGCAAATTCCTTTGTCTGAACAGCCTGAAAAGTTAATGGCTAATGTATAGTCATCTGAAGTTATATCATAAATATCTTTTAGAGGTATTTTAAAAGATACCTCTTTCTCATATACCATATCACCATCATGCTCATGTGCTTTAGGGAGTTGGATGTTAAGCTCCTCTTTCTCAGGTGAGGTAATAAGAACCTTTAAACTATCTGCTGTTATGTGAATCTTGTCTGCTATAACAATTTTTGCTTCAATATTTTCACCATTTTGAGTTGCTGTTACTTTGAATGCTTTATCAGCTGGTAAAAAGTTACTTTTAACATTTCCAAATCCTGCATAAATAAATGTGGTAACAAGTAGGAGTAATTTTAAAAACTTCATTCTTCTTTTATCCCTTTTTCAATGGAAAAATAATACTATCATAAACTAGTAATAATTATACACTATTTTATATTTACAATATGTATATTACTATAGCAAAAATATATAAATAAAACTCTTTATTGGTTTAAAAATAGAGTAGTAAAAAAAGAAAAAAAGGAAAGAGTGTTGTTTTATGTTGTTTTTTATTATTAAAAAACCATAATATAGTACTTTTAAAGAATTTTAATTAACAAAAAAGAGGAAAGAATGTTTAACTATTTTATAGAAAAAGCTAAAAAAAAGAACAAACCTATCTACCTATCTATCCAATCATCAAGCTCATATTGGTCAAAAAAAATGGCTCAAGAGTATTTAGAGAATAGAAGAGTTAAAGAGCTTTTAGATAAACATTTTATATCAATAAAAATAGATAGAGATGAACGCCCCGATATTGAAAGATACTATCAAAGAGTCTACTCTCTTATGCATCGACGCATAGGTGGACTTCCCCTTAATATCTTTTTAACAGAAAACTTAGAACCTTTTTATATTGCATCTTATATTGCTCCATATGCAATAAAAGAGCAACTCGGATTTGAAGAGCTACTAAATGTTATCTCTAAAAAGTATATTACAGACTACAATACACTAAGTAAAAAGGGTCAAGAGCTCTTAGAGTTTATAGAGCCTAAAGAGGAGCAGATTCAAGCTACAAAACTAAATCTAAATATTATTAAAACTGTTGAAAAACAGACTGTAGAACTTTTAGATAAAGAGTATGGAGGCTTTACAAAAGCCCCAAAATTCCACAATGCTACTCTCTTGGAACTACTCTTAGATGTCTATCTATTAAACAAAAATCAAAATATTTTAGATGCTGTTACTCTTACCTTAGACAATATGGCTAAAGATGGTTTTTACGATGTTAAAAATGGAGGCTTCTACCTATATGCCACCAAAGAGGATTGGTCCAAAGCTTATAAAGTAAAAAGTACTTACGACAATGCTCTTTTAGTCTCACTCTACCTTAGAGCCTATCATATAACCCAAAATGAAAACTATAAAGAGGTAGCACTAAAAACCATTGACTTTATGATAAATGAACGACAAGAGAGAAAACTCTTTAAACTTAAAGATGAAAATTATATCTGTTCATGGAATGCTTTAATGGTAAAAGCTCTCTTTAAAGCAGGAGCTATTGACAAAAAGTATCATACATATGCCCTAGAGAGCCT